>JALYYM010000337.1 GCA_030946565.1 Bacteroidota bacterium
GACTATTCAAAAAGTGATCAGATGGAATGGGTAAATGCTGAAACCCAATCTGCTCAGCAAGATCTTTTTGAGTAAGAGTTATTTATTTTTCTGAAAGAAATAATTACGAGGTAAGTTGCTTTATAATGAAAAATTATACATGCTTCTAAAGGTTTTGGCTATTTTAAAATTTTATTCAGGGCGTTTGCCAACCTTAGAGAAGAGCATACTGTAAGGGTAGAAAATCTTATTATATTATTTATAAAAAAAGGATTTTTAAAAAGCGAATAGATAAACTCATAATAATGCTTCAATGTAAAACACGGAGCTATGATAGTTTATTCTTAAGATTTTACTTCAATATTTAAATCTATGAAGCCATTCACCTGCTCTGCCTTTTTCTACTTAGTAATTTCAATTCTATGCCTGCCTCTTTTTATTTCATGCAATCAGAATCATATTAAAGGAAGCGAAGAAGAGAATGAAGGAAAAGAAAATCTTGCCCTCAGTTTAAAGGAGGAATTTTTACAAGAGTTTAATAGAACGAAAGATCCTTCTACGAACACAGTGCCGAAAGAGCGGCTGCTTGTTGCCGGCCAGGAAGTGAAACAGTTTTTTTTAAATAAGACGAATGCGATTTCAGGGATCAGTTGGCAGGAGCAAGGGCCGGCAAACGTTGGCGGAAGAACCCGTGCGATACTCTTTGATAAAAATGATGCAACAAATAATACAATCTTTGCCGGTGGTGTATCTGGTGGTATCTGGAAATGTTCGAACCTCTCTAACGCAAGCCCAAACTGGATAAAGGTAACAGACATACTTGATAATATCGCGGTTTCCTGTATCGTTCAGGACCAGGCGAATCCCTCAGTTATGTATTTTGGCACAGGTGAAATATGGGGGAACACTGATGCCCTAAGAGGATTGGGTATTTGGAAGAGCACCGATGGAGGAACCACCTGGAATCATCTTGGAGCGACCACTAATCCTCAGTTTAATTTTGTCCAAAATATAATCGTTGCGCCCTATGGAGTTTTTGCAGCAACCGGCTCCGGACTTTTGAAATCCTCAGATGGCGGAAATACTTGGACGACTGTTTTGGTCGGCGCTATGAGCGACGTGCAGCTTGCGGCGAACGGTGACATATATACTTCAAATTTTCTTGGCAATTTATTCAAGTCAACTAATTCGCAGCAAGGTTCATCGGGTACCTGGGCCAATATTTCCGTGCCCGGCAGTCACCAGAGATTAAAATTAGCCACAGCCCCTTCAAATATTAATAGGGTATATGCGCTTTGCCAGCAAGCAAGTGGTGACGATGTAGATGCTATATATCGTACTGATGATGGTGGAACAAGTTGGGTAACGTGTACTGTACCTAAAATAATTGACCAGGGAAATAATTCTGTTTTTACGAGAGGCCAGGCATGGTACGACCTTGCTGCAGCAGTTGATCCGAATAATGCCAATGTGGTAATTATCGGAGGTGTTGATGGATTACGATCTACCAATGGAGGCCTTTCATGGAACCAAATAACTACGTGGTCTTTGGCAAGTGCGCAACCACCATTTTCTGTAACTGTTCATGCTGATCAGCACGTTATTTTATTTGCGCCGGGAAGCTCGAGCACTGCTATTTGGGGAACCGATGGAGGTATTTTTTATACGACCAATGTAGATGTATCAGGATCCAAACCAGATTTTACAGCCAAAAACTCAGGCTACAACATCACTCAAACTTACGCGGGTGCTATGGATCCTGCCGCAGGTTCCAATTACTTTTTAGCAGGTGCGCAGGACAACGGTTCGCAGCAATTTCCGGGCACAATCGCTGGTGTGCAAAACACCACTGCGGCAAGCGGCGGTGACGGTGCATTTTGCCACATTGACCAGTTAAATGCAGCTAATCAATTTACGTCTTATGTTTATAGCGTATACTATCGTTCCACTAATTCCGGAGGATCTTTTTCAAGAGTAATAAATGATCAGGGTCATGGATCCTTTATTAACCCTACGGCTTACGATGATGCAAGCAAAGTATTGTATGGTGATTATACTAATGTAAGTACGGGTGCAGGTGGATCGTTTGCAAGGTGGCTAACTACCGGATCAACAAATGCCGGCATTGCTGTTTCAAATTTTAATGGAGCAAGTGTTACCAATATTTATGTTTCACCCAATGTTGGTAACCGGGTTTATTTTGGATTGTCCAATGGAAGCGTAGTGTATGTAAACAATGCCAACACTGCCACCTCGGGTGTAGCTACCGGCACAATCATAAAAACAGGCACGGGCTCAGTTTCAGGAATTGCCATTGAGCCTGGTAATGAAAATCATGTACTAATCACTTATTCAAACTATGGCGTTACGAGCGTTTGGGAAAGCACCAACGGCGGTACAAGCTGGATAAATGATGAAGGAAATCTTCCTGATATGCCGGTAAGATGGGTGATATTTAATCCAACTAATTACGACCAGGCCCTGCTCGCAACAGAATTGGGAGTATGGAGCACGGATAATTTAAACGGCACTTCAACTTTGTGGGCTCCAACAAATCCGGGCCTTGCAAATACCAGGGTAGATATGCTAAAAGTCCGGGCTTCCGATAATACTATTTTAGCTGCTACGCATGGCAGGGGATTATTTACAACAAAGCTTAATAATTCTACGCTGCCAGTTGTTTATTTCGAAAAAAGTAGTATTTCGGTTAATGAGAATGGCGGTACTATAGATCCTTGTAACCCGCTAACAACAACAGTTCCGGTAAAATTATATTTATCATCGCCTGCAACTGCGCCGGTAACTGTGCAGGTAATTGCTTCTCCTTTTTCTACTGCTACAAATAATGTTGATTATGCTATATCAAATAATTCAGTCACATTTCCGACAGGTACCACTGGGCCACAAACGGTGAATGTGACAGTGAATGATGATAATTCATTTGAACCTAATGAGTATATTGATCTCACTTACTCAATCACTGGTGGCTCGTCAGTGGCTGCAAGAGGAAGCACCTACCAAACGTTTGATATTGAAATTCTTGATGATGAAATTGGCGCCCATGATGCCTATATTAATACAGTTAATAGTGGGCCCAAAAATGCGACCCTTGGTGCATCCAGCCCTTTGGAAGGTTCTCAGACAGATAAAAAAATACAGTATCTCTATGCTGCATCCGGTCTCTTGTCAAACGGGTTACGGCCAGGTCTAATAAATGATATTGCTTTTACTGTAAACTCCAAAGTTAGCGCTGTGCCTTTTCAGGGATTTACCGTTAAGGTTGGCGCTACTGCTTCCGCCGACCTTTCTGCAGGCTTTATTACGCCAGCTTCGTGGACGACAATTACCTCGGGAGATTACAATAGTTCCTTTGGTATAAATCAATTCACCATCCCCGGCGGTTTTAACTGGAATGGATCAAGCAATCTCGTGTTCGAGTTTTGCTTTGACAACTCAGCCGTGTCTGGTACTGATATTTTAACCGGCGAGGGCACATCTTATATATGCCAGGCAAAAAAGTCTTCTTCCGTGGGTACCGATGCCGGATGCGGTTACCTGTCTTCTACTTCACAAAACAGTTACAGGCCAGTTCTTACTTTTAGAGAAAACATACCCCAAACAATCGTTAGCACTTCATTAAATGGTACGAGCCAGGCAAAATTATCGGCAGATGACAGAGTCTATTATTTTGATGCGTCAGGAAAAATTATTGCATCTATTAAAAATGAAAGCTCTTTCAATTATGGATGTACCTCAGTAACCATTGATCGGGCAGGTACAGGCACTTCGCAATTTGTTGACTACAGCGCTTCCAATTATTTAATGGACAAAACGTTTCGGGTACTGCCAACTACTAATAATCCATCCGGCAGCTATACAATTACTCTTTACTATACAAAAGCAGAGAAAGATGGATGGGAAGCGGCTACCGGTTTGCAATGGAATAACATTCAACTTATCAAAACCTCGAAGGCGGTGTCGGGGGCAACGCCAACAAATCCTGCCGGAGCGGGAACCGTTGAAGAAGTAATGCCTATACATGGCACATTAGGCACTGATTTTACCTTAAGTTATACTTTCAATACAGGGTTTTCCGGATTCGGCGCGGGTTTAATTAGTTCTACTTTACCGACTACTTTATTAAATTTCAATGGCTCAATACAGAACACGGCCGTATTACTCAAATGGAAAAGTGAGAATGAGACAAACGTTAATTATTATGAAGTACAGCATTCATTTAATGGAGGGGATTTTGAATTTTTAGGAAAGGTGAAATCATTGGCAGTGGGAGGGTTTGAACGGAACTATTCAATTTTGGATACCAAAGCCGGGGCACTCAATTATTATCGTCTAAAAGTAGTTGATAAAAATGGCAGTATCGCTTTTAGTAAAATAATTTCTGTAAATATGCCGGGCGCACGTCAGAAAATATTTGTGCTTAATAATCCTTTTCAAAATTCTATTGATTTGAGGTTTGCCAACCAGCCCAAAGAAAAGGTTACTTTAAAACTATATAATACATTGGGCAGCTTAATCGCTGCAAAAGACTTCCCTGCGGCAGGTAATTATATTAAATTTGAAATGCCATCTACTTCAATAAGAAAAGGATTCTATTTACTGGAAGCAAGAGTGGATGGCGAAAATTTTACATACCGCTTACTCAAAGAATAAAAATCTTTACCGAAATCTTAGAAACAGCCTTACGACAGTTATACTTCATCAACCACAGCAACACCTTTGATAAGCATCACCCTATGGATATTTTTCTCCCTATGGATTTTTCTAGCCGATGTGGGATGGTAGTTTTTTTTAAACTCAGTTGATCTAAAACATAAAAAAAACCTGCTGAATTTCAGCAGGTTTTTCTGTAGTATGTTCTAAATATTGAAATCGATTCGTCTTCTCAATTTATTATTTTCTATTAAGCCTATGTAAATTTTCGTAAGAAAAAATGCATCCACTTTAAAAATACATTCGCATAATTCAATCAAACATCCAAAATAAATCAATGGTATAACTCAGGCATTTTGCCCTGCATACCTTACGCCATTCTTGTATTCTCCCAAAATGACTACTTTTTTAAATCGTGAATATTGTTTGGCAGCAATTTCCATCGCAGCTTCAGTATCGCTTCTTAACTTTAGCCCTTTGCCCTCTGCAGAATTATAAATTTCAATATAAAAGCCATCTCTAAGTGTAATAGCTCTTTCTCTTGGTCTTCCTGTTCTCATGTTAATCTGTTTTAATTGTGTTTCTTTGATTTTAAGGTGTATACATTTAATCCGGCAATTTGTTTCTGTTGATTACCGTATTCTAATAATTACAAGATAGTTGTCTTTTTGTTTAAAAAATGAAGAATAAATTTACTCAGGCGGAGCTTAACAACTTATTCACAAATCCTCTTTCCCAATACCGAATATAATCTTAATTAGAACTATTACCTAATTCAAATTAATAGCGATACATTTCAGGCTTGTAGGGCCCTTCCTTTGGAATACCCAGGTACTTACTTTGCTCAGTTGACAACTCCTCCAACACTACACCAATTTTTTTAAGGTGAAGGCGGGCAACTTTCTCATCAAGATGCTTCGGCAGCACGTAAACTTTATTTTCATAATTATCAACGTGTAACCACAATTCTAATTGTGCCAATACCTGGTTAGTGAATGAATTACTCATTACAAAACTCGGATGGCCGGTAGCGCAGCCCAAATTCACGAGGCGTCCTTCTGCCAACACGATTATGTCTTTGCCATCAATTGTGTATTTATCAACCTGCGGCTTAATGGTGTCTTTTGTTTTACCATAATTGTCATTCAACCAAGCTATGTCAATTTCTATATCAAAATGGCCAATATTACAAACGATCGCCTTGTCTTTCATTGCAAGAAAATGCTCTTTCCTGATCAGGTCGCGGCAGCCCGAAGCAGTAACAATTATATCGGCTTCTTTTACTGCATCAATCATCTTCTTTACTTCATAACCGTCCATTGCTGCCTGCAATGCGCATATCGGGTCTATTTCTGTAACAATCACCCGTGCACCTGCACCACGTAAACTTGCAGCAGATCCTTTACCTACGTCACCATAGCCACCCACCACGGCTACTTTGCCCGCCATCATTATATCGGTTGCTCTTCTGATAGCATCTACCAGGCTTTCTTTGCAACCATATTTATTATCAAATTTTGATTTGGTAACAGAGTCATTAATATTAATCGCAGGAATAGGTAAAGTGCCTTTTTCCATTCTCTCATACAAACGGTGAACTCCAGTTGTAGTCTCTTCAGATAAGCCTTTTACATGTTGAATAAGTTCAGGGTATTGATCAAATACCATATTCGTAAGGTCGCCGCCATCATCAAGAATCATATTCAATGGGCGATCCTGGCTGCCAAAAAATAAAGTTTGTTCAATACACCAATCGCTTTCTGCCTGTGTTTGTCCTTTCCACGCAAAAACGCCAATACCTTCAGCAGCAATTGCTGCAGCGGCCTGGTCTTGCGTTGAAAATATATTGCATGAGCTCCATTTTACTTCAGCACCTAACTCTATTAAAGTTTCTATAAGTACGGCAGTTTGAATTGTCATGTGAAGGCATCCTGCAATGCGGGCTCCTTTTAAAGGTTTTTTATTGGCGAATTCTTCTCTCAATGCCATAAGACCCGGCATTTCCGCTTCGGCAAGTTTTATTTCTTTACGGCCCCATTCTGCAAGGCTCATGTCCTTCACCTTATTTTTAAGGCTGAAGTCAATTTGGTTTTTAGTTGCTGTTGACATTGTAATTTATTTTTTAGAAAGCAAATTTAGTAAATAACAGAATAAATTCCTACCAGTGACAATAACTTTAGGATAAAAGATATAAATTTATGTATCTAATAGAATAAATACCCAAACTGATATGGCAAAAGCTTTGAAAAAAGAAGAAACAGGAACTTCCCCGGTAGCTATGGACGAAAAAGACCTGGCTATTCTGAAGCTCCTCCAGTTAAATGCAAGAATCACTATAAAAGAAATAGCGGGCAAAGTACACCTTAGTACAACACCGGTGCACGAGCGAATAAAGCGTATGGAAGATTCTGGTATAATAAAGCAATACGCCACATTGGTTAATCATGAAAAGGTAAACAAAGGATTGATTGTTATCTGCTATGTGTCTTTAAAACAGCATAGTAAAAATGCAGGCGTTAAATTTATTAAATCTATTCATGACTTAAATGAAGTGGTGGAATGTTATAGCATTTCAGGTGAATTCGATTTTATGCTGAAGGTGATATGTGAAGACATGAATACTTATTATGATTTTCACGTGAACAAACTAAGCCAACTGGAAAACATGGGGCATGTGCAAAGCGTGTTTGTAATGGGTGTTATAAAGCATACGCATCAGTTGGTGTATTGAGTCAAATGGGTTTATTGGATCAAATAGGTCAATAGGTCAATAGGTCATTAGGTCGTTAGGTCAATGGGGTCAATGCGGTCAATGCGGTCATTAGGTTATTGCATCCTTGCATCTCTATATACTTGCATTCTCTGCATTTAGCGAAAAAGAAGCTGAAATATTTGTTGAATATTTTGATGTAAAAAACAACTAAAAAAATCGTCGGCAGAAACAGCATTTTTTTGACTAAGAATGATAAAATATGATTTGATAGGATGAATAAGGGTAAAATTGACCTTATTAAATGGATGTTTGGATTCTGGAATACTATAA
>JALYYM010000342.1 GCA_030946565.1 Bacteroidota bacterium
TATTATAAAAATTTGGTGTAATAAACAACCCGGCTGAAATGTTGTTGCTTTATTATCATAAAAAAAAGTCTAAACCGCACTTTCAGGAGATGGATGAACATTAAAATAATTCATGGCATTGGGCAACAATTCATCACGCGGAGCGAAAATAATTTCTGTTAAAAAAAATTGATTTTAAATCAAAATATCTAAGACATGAAGTACAATTTATTAGGAACTACGGGCTTAAAGTTTCTGAGCTTTGCCTTGGTACCATGACGTTTGGTGGAAAAGGAAGGTTCAAACCCATTGGCAACCTGCAACAGGATGAGGTAGACGCCTTGATAAAAAAATTAATAGATGCCGGTATTAATTTTATTGATACAGCCAATGTCTATTCTGAAGGATAGAGCGAAGAACTTACCGGCCAGTCTATTCATAACCTGGCCTTGATCGTGACAGTCTTGTGCTTGCTAAAAAAGTGCGGGCTAAAATGGGAGACGGCCCGAATGACAGCGGCCTTACCCGCAAGCATATTATTCAGCAGGTGGAGGCAAGCCTCAAGCGCCTAAAGACCGACTACATTGATCTTTACCAGGTACATAGTTATGATCCGCTTACGTCTTTTGAAGAAACACTTTGGGCTTTAGACGATCTTATAAAAGCGGGCAAGGTGCGGTACATTGGCGCCAGCAATATGGCTGCATGGCAATTGATGAAAGCGCTCGATTACAGTGCCTATAACCGTGTAGCGAAGTTTGTTTCGTTGCTGGCTTATTATACGATTGCAGGCCGCGATTTAGATGGAGTAAAGAAAGCGCCGGCGCGGGCCACGGTGGTATGGACTTTTTTGTGGTGAATGCTTTTATAGAATCTATAAAGCGTAAAACGCCTACACCCATGGATGTATATGACGCGGCAGCCTATAGCGTGATCTCACCGTTAAGTGAACAATCCATCGAATTGGGAAATGAAACAGTAGAGTTGCCCGATTTTACCGGGGGGCAATGGATGCATAGAAAGCCGGTATTTTCTTTGGGAGATGAATATTAGTTATAGTGAAACATGTTGTGAGTTTAGTGAACCTCAATAACATGAATTGATAGAGGCGGATGGTAACGATTTTTAACGGATAGATAAGGCGACACTTTACCTGGAGAATCGTATCACGAGATTAAACCCGGCAATTTGCTATTTTGTTCAAACAAAAAGCCTGTCTAAAAACACAGGCTTAAAATTAAAAGCGGAGAGTTAGGGATTCGAACCCCAGGAGGCTTGCACCTCAACAGTTTTCAAGACTGCCGCAATCGACCGCTCTGCCAACTCTCCGGCGCAAAAATAAGGGATGCGATTTTGTATAAAAAAAAATCTTTAAGATTCTTTTAGTAACACTTCTACTTTTCTTCAGAATGATTGAATGGCGCGTTCTTTGCTTTACATTGCGTCTTAAATTTTAAAATTATGGTTTCTTATTTCAGGCTCCTGTTTATCGGTTCAATATTAATTTCTTCCAGTTGCTTCTGTCAAAATAAACAAGTAATAAAAACCTATAAAATTGCTAGCGACGGCGGATGGGATTATATAGCTTTAAACGATCATAAGCTTTACGTTTCACACAGCACACATGTAAATATCATTGATGAAAACTCGGGCGATTCACTGGGCATTATTGAAGGAACAACAGGCGTGCATGGTATTGCTTTTGACAATGACCTCAGTAAAGGTTTTACAAGCAACGGGCGGTTGAATAATGTTTTTGTATTTGATCTTAACACAAACAAGGTTTTAAAAGAAATTGCTACTGGCGCTAACCCTGACGCTATAATGCTGGAACCCTTTTCTAAAAAAATAATAACCTGCAATGGCCGAGGAAAATCTCTTTCAATCATTAACCCAAAAAGCGATTCCGTGGTTGCAACCATAGAGCTTAATGGCAAGCCGGAAGAGGCTGCAAGTGATGGGAAAGGAAAGCTTTATGTAAACCTCGAAGACCAAAACCAAATTGCAGTTGTAGACATGAAAACTTTCAAAGTGCTTACCCGCTGGCCCATTACGCCCGGTGAAAGCGCTACCGGCCTGGCAATTGATACAAAAACCAACAGGCTTTTTGCCGGTTGTGATAACAAATTATTGATGGTGATCAATTCAAATAATGGAAAAGTTGTAACATCATTGCCCATTGGTGATGGTTGCGATGGGGTTGTGTTTGATAAAGAAGAAAAAATGATTTACACATCGAATGGGGAAGGAAATGTTACCGCGATAAAAG
>JALYYM010000343.1 GCA_030946565.1 Bacteroidota bacterium
GTTGTATGTAAGTTAACCTCTGCAAAAACTTTTATCAATGCTAAATAAATGATATGAAAAAAATTCTACTCTCTCTTTGCATTGTTCTTTCACTCCAGGCTAAATCACAAGTTCACTCTGCAATGCCGCCGGAGGCAAACGAATTTTTTGACAAAGCTATGCCTCTTATAAATCCATCGGTAAAAAATTTGATTACACAGTCAGCGATCACCTTAAAAAACAGGCATACGAATGCGGACAGCCTTTTTAGCGCCCTGCGGAGCAATCGTTTGCTTAAAGCAATGAATGATGAAAATATTGCAGGCATCACAACACTTGTAATGGTGCAGGCTTCAAAAAATGCTGATGAAGATTTAAAGAAAATGGTATTAAGTATGAAAAATGATAACGCCGCGGCGCAGGCCGGTAATAATCATGAAGAAGCAAATGATAAAAAGCAGTTGGCGTTGCAACTTATCCTAAACCGCAAAAGCAATATGGCTGAAGAAATCAGTTTAGTATTAAAAAAAATTCCACAGGATAAAGACAATATCATTAATAGCCTGAAGTAAATTTTTATTTTCTCAGGAGGAAAGAAAAAACTTTACTGAAAAAAATTTCCTTTTAGCCTACTTATTATTTTCATTTGGAACTACATGCCAGCCGTTTGCTTTTCTCTCCAGGTAAATATAACGGCTAAGCTCGCTTTCATTATTGGTACTCGTTAATGCTGTAGCCGCAATTACGATTTTATCCTGGCCGCCAGGTATATTATCAAGATTAAAAGAATACAGGTTATTTCCTGAAACTATTATCTCAGTGATATTTCTAACGTCACTTTTATCTATTCGATCTGTATCCTCAAAATTATAAATCACATAGCGGTTCAGGTTTTTTATCAACGAGTCATCACGCAGGTAAAGATTAATTGTGTGATCATAAATTTCCACTTTAGCGCTATCGAAAAGAAGTATGGGCCTTGAAGGTTTTATAGAATCAATCCACGGCATTGGCGGTACGATTGCAGGGTAGGCGTAATAGTTAGTCCTAAGGGTATCGCTCCATCCATTAGGGTTGCTTTTAAAAGACGCACTACTGAAAAAGATGCTGCCTTGTATTTGCGGGTATTCGCGAAGGCGCTTTATTTGATTTGGCAATTCACTTTTATTTTTCCATGCATACGATTTAGATTCCATAGCCCTGTATATTCCCTGCCCAATATACATTTGCCTTCCATAAGCATGCTTCGCCCACCAGTCAATAAGCACTTCGTAGCCAACCACCTTGTGCCCAACCTCCCAATACAATTGCGGCGCTACATAATCAATCCATTTATTTTTTAGCCACAAAAGAATATCCGCATACAGGTCATCATAATTTGTTTGTCCGGCTTTGGTATTACTACCCTCGGGATCTTTATCAATATTGCGCCATACACCAAACGGGCTTATACCAAATTTGCAATATTTATTTTCTTGTTTTATAACATGGCTAAGCTTTACGATTATCGAATCAACATTACTCCTGCGCCATGTTTCTCTATCTAATCCGTTTCCATATTTTCTGTAAGATTCGGTATCGCCAAACTCTTTGCCAGCGATACGGTATGGATAGAAATAATCATCAAAATGAATTGCATCTATTTTATAGCGGTGCACAACATCTCTTACTACATTGGCTACAAACCGCTGCCCGTCTTTATTTCCCGGATCAAAATATCTTTGGCCACCATAATCTAAAAACCATTCTGGATGGAGCCTGGTAATATGTGTTGGAGATATTGAAGACTTGCCAATATTAAAAACTGCACGGTAAGGATTCATCCAGGCATGAAATTCCATTCCGCGTTTATGCGTCTCCGTTATCATAAACTCAAGCGGGTCATAATATGGTGAAGGAGGCTTTCCCTGCGTGCCCGTAAGCCACTCACTCCATGGCTCATATTGCGAGGGATAAAAAGCATCTGTGGCCGGGCGGATTTGTACAACGACTGCATTCATGCCGTTCCTTTGATGCATATCAAGCAAGTTTACAAACTCCGCCCGTTGCGCAAAAGAGTTTAAGAATTTTGTAGAAGGGAAATCAATATTATCAACGGTTGCAACCCACACGCCGCGAAATTCATATTTAGGCTGGGCTGAAAGTTGATTGACAAAAAGGGAAAAAGTAAGAATTAAAAATGTCGCCGGGTATTTGCTCATGAAT
>JALYYM010000382.1 GCA_030946565.1 Bacteroidota bacterium
GTTGTATCATTACGGGTAGTAATACTTACAAATTGTTTTACATCTACAAATACTGAGTCAGTATTTACACATTTGTTACCATCTGTTACCTGCACATAATAAGTGAAGGGTACATCAGGACTAACCACTGGAGAAGCAATATTTTGATTATTGATAGAATAGTTCGGCTTCCAGAAAAATCGAATCGCATTGGGTGAAGAAGCGAACAACTGCAGTGTATCAATAGAGCAAATCAAAGTATCATTGGTAACAGTTATCGCCGGAGCGGCCAAAGGCGTAACCAACACGGTATCTTCTATTCGTGTAGTGCATCCCGTTATGCCTACCGAAACAATATAGGAAGTCGCAGATGCAGGTTTAGCTAAAGGATTAGGAATGGCGGTGTTACTCAACCCTGCTGCGGGTCTCCATATATAATCATTACCCCCGGAAGCACTTAGCATTACTCCTGAAGTTCCAACGCAAAAAGATGTGTCCCGCCCGGCATTGGGCACAGCCAGTTTTTTTACATTTATCGTTTTCGATGCCGAAACGGTACAATTATTTCCCCACCTTGTGTCTAACGTGTAAGTAGTATTCAGCATAGGAAACGCATTGGTTGATGGTGAAGAAGGAGAAGCCAGGGAAGTTGCAGGTTTCCAGGAGTATTGAACAGGTGCATGATTTGAAGACGCAGTAAGTAAAATCGTATCCTGCTCACAAATATTAGTTGAAGAAGCTGAAATCGAAGTAGTCAAATTAAAGGCAGGATTCACGTTTACAGTATCAGTATCCGTACATCCGCCCGCATCAAACGTTACAACATATCTTACCGGCGATGAAGGAAATACTAACGGCTGCGCAGTGCCTCCATTTAAAATATTCGTTGCCGGCGACCAACTGTAGTTGCCATTTATTGTTGACGACGCCATCAATTGAATCGTATCTTTTCCGCAGTAGGTAGAGTCTTTAAACGATGTATTGACGACAGGATTATTTATAATATTTACCGGCACATTCACCGTGTCCATACAACCTTTGCTGTTACTTACTATCAATTGCACAGTATGGTTTCCCGAGGTGGAAAAAGTATAGGTGGGTTGTGTTGCGTGAGAAGTATCCGCAAGGGTCAGTTGATCTCCAAAATTCCAGCTTCTTGCATTCACTACTCCGTAACGGGTGGAAGTAGTATCAATAAATTGAACTGGCGAATTTACACATTGCCCTACCCATTTAAAGCCGGGATAAAATCCCGGGTAAACTGAAATCGTTTGTGTCATTGAGTCACCACACGGCTGGTTCCTGTTCACCACCAGTTTATAAACATACATGCCTGTATCAGGATAAGTAAAAGAAGGATTGAGCAGGTTTGAAGTGTCACTATTAAGCGACGGCACGCCGAAATCCCAAAAATAATTTTGATTAAGCGGCGATTGATTATTATTAGAAAAGTTTACGGTAAAGCCGCCACAACTCACAGGCAAGGGATTCAGTTGTGCACTCGCAAAATCACAGTCGCCGACTTTTACAATAAAATCTTTTCTATGTTCACTGATAAGTGTGCCACCTCTGTAAGATTTTACACACACACCAACCACATATTTGCCGACGATAGGGGCAATGCCGGATATGATGCCTGTAGCAGAGTTGATGGTAACCGATGGGCCCATTGGCGAGCCGGCAGCATAGCCTGGCAAATAAATAACCGGGTTGTAAGGCGGTGTTCCCGGATTAATGAGGCCGGGGCCGGTTGAAAGGCCACCATCGTAAGCATCGCAAAAAGAATATACCAGGGAATCAGTGTCTTTATCTGTGGCGCTAAAGTTAAGCGTAAAACTTCTGTTCCCACAAATCAGGCTCACATTCGTCAGAAAGACCGGGCTGCTATCATGCGCGGGAGGAATAATACAAGTATAAGTGGAGCCAGTGCCATTAGCCGAGCTGTTGCCCACGTTTTCCAGCGGACTTACGCGGCAACATGTTTGATAAGCAGCAGTATAGCCCTTTGCATTATCGGGTAAATCAACATTCAACTCGTAAATACCCACATGGTAACTAATGGGATCTGCATTTACAACGCATGGAGGAAAAGGGTTTACGGGCACTGTATCTTCCCTGGTTTTAGAAATAATATATGGCTGGTTTGCGGCCGGATACTGCAGGTTGCCATCAAAAATTCCAATAGCTACGCTTAATGGCATGGCAGCGCCACCCGCCAACTCGTCCCGAAAAAGCCTTAGCGTTATTTTGTATTGAGATGTATTCGGATTTAACCCGGGACCGATGTATTCATAAGTCATTTCGCCGCCAACAATATGTGTAGCAAAACCCTGGAATGCACAGACAACAAGAATAAAACCTATTATTAATCGCTTCATCAGGGCCGATAAATTTTCATTAATATTTTATTGCTAAATTAAGTAAAAGCTTCGCTGCATTGCAGAAATTTCAATGTTCAATATGTTTTAATTCTCTCCGCAAAACCTTTGCTTTTCTTATTTGTATTGGTTAAGTTTTTAGAATAAGTATTTTTTATCGAAGAGAAGATCGTAAATCGAGTTTATGCAAAGGGATTATTTTGCAACCATCCAATTCTCAAAGCCCGATTAGTTTCATAGTTAAAAACACGTTGTATTGCCAATAGTAGTTATTGTCATGTTGGCAGCAATGGAACTATGGCATTTTTTTTGAAAAAAGAAGGCAAAAATATTTACAAATGCAAAAAGGAAGTATAAGAGTACAAACGGAAAATATTTTCCCCATCATTAAGAAATTTCTTTATAGCGATCACGAGATCTTTATTCGTGAATTGGTGAGTAACGCGGTAGATGCTACGCAAAAATTAGGAACCCTTTCTTCTATCGGTGAAGCAAAAGGCGATGTTGGTAATATTGATATTACGGTGACAGTTGATAAGGAAAAAAAGACAATAACCATTGCCGATAAAGGCGTGGGGATGACGGAAGAAGAAGTGGACAAATACATCAACCAGGTAGCCTTCAGTGGTGCAGAAGAATTTCTAGAAAAATATAAAGGTAAAAATGAAGCGAATATTATTGGCCATTTTGGATTAGGCTTTTATTCATCATTTATGGTAAGTGAGCGTGTCGAGATTATTACGAAAAGCTTTAGAGAAGATGCAAAAGCCGTTCGCTGGGAATGCGATGGCAGCCCTGAATTTACCTTAGAAGAAACAGAAAAAGAAAGCCGTGGTACGGATATTATACTTCATATAAATGAAGAAAGCAAAGAGTTCCTTGAGCCTGAAAGAGTAAGGCACATACTTGAGAAATTTTGTAAGTTTTTGCCTGTACCGATTATGTTTGTTGATGCCAATGAAGTGAAGACTAAGGATGCCGATAAAAAAGATGCTGATAAAGAAGCGACTGACACTGATGATAAAGTGGATGATATTGAAAGCAAGCAAATAAATAATACCAGCCCGGCCTGGACTAAAAAGCCTGCCGATTTAACCACCGAAGATTACGAAAACTTTTACAGGGAGTTATATCCCTTTGGTGAAAAACCGTTATTCTGGATTCATCTGAATGTTGACTATCCATTTAACCTGACAGGAATTTTATATTTCCCGAAAATAAAACAACGTTTCGAAGTTCAAAAAGATAAGATACAACTTTACAGCAACCAGGTATTTGTAACAGACGAAGTAAAGGACATTGTGCCCGAATTTCTGATGTTGCTGCATGGTGTGATTGACAGCCCGGATATTCCATTGAATGTAAGCCGCAGCTATTTGCAGGGCGACCCGAATGTAAAAAAGATCAATTCATACATTACAAAAAAAGTTGCCGATAAGCTTGATGAAATTTTTAAAGCAGACAGAAAAGCATTTGAAGAAAAATGGGAAAGCCTCGGAATTTTTGTGAAGTATGGTATGATAACTGAAGATAAATTTTTAGAGAAAGCAAATAAGTTTAACCTGTTTGAAGATGCGTCCCCCTCTAACTCCACCGAAGGAGGAGAACACAAATTTTATACGCTTGATGAATACAAACTCGCCGCTGAAACTTTACAAAAAAATAAAGATGGGAAGTTGGTAATGTTATACACTACTGATCCTGTACAACAAAATAGTTTCATTAAAGCTGCACAGCAAAAAAACTATATTGTTGTGAAGCTGGAAACCATTGTGGATGCTGCTTTCATCAATAATATGGAAATGAAGTGGAATGATGTTCAATTTGTGAGAGTGGATGCTGACATTACTGATAACCTGATTGATAAAAATGAAAATACGGAGAGCGTATTATCAAAAGAAGAAACAGAAAAACTAAAAGAATTATTTAAGGTTGAGATTCCATCATTGCATGTATCGGTGGAAGTGAAAGGCCTTAGCGTTGATACGTTACCGGTAGTAGCCACCCGCCCGGAATTTATGCGGAGAATGAAAGATATGGCAGAAGCAGGCGCCGGCGGAATGGGAAGCTTTTACGGTGCAATGCCCGAAGAAGTAACGCTTACCGTAAATGGCAATCACCCGGTGTATAAAAATATTTTACGGGAAGATGATAAAGAGAAGCAAGAGAAGCAAGCAAGGAACCTTGCTGATCTGGCCCTACTTTCCCAGGGATTATTAAAGGGTAATGAACTCACTAACTTTATAAACCGGAGTGTGGAAATGATGGAAGGTAAAGAGAAAAGCAGGATAATTTTAGAGGCGTAGCGTTTTTAATCTTATTTGTCAATAGCCCTGGAAACAGGGCTTTTTTTATGTCTTGTCATCAATCATCTTCGTTGGAAAGAATACTTAATTCTAAATATTCTAATCGCTTCAAATAATATTCTTCGTCGAACCCCGCGCTCAAAAATATTTCTTTATGAACAGGATTTAGATAAACTATGGTTACATGCCGCGGGCTTTCTTTAAGTGATTGCAAAATATTTTTTACTACCTGCAACATTACTACCTCGTCAAATGGATTAAAAAAGAAGAAAACATTTTCATCTGCTGGTATTTTGTAGTTAACCACATCATCGCAAATAACGGTAAACCCCGTTGATGGATAAGAAGCTTTTACCTTTTGTATGTTCTGCTCAGCGGCAACACACAACGTTTTGGCAAAATCAATCCCGGTAATTTTATTAAAACCGTAATATGCTGCTACTACTAATACCCTTCCTTTCCCACAGCCAAAATCAACCATGTTTTTATTTGCGTCTATGCTTGCCAGGTAGTCGAATGCTTTCCCGAGCAAATAATAATTAGCTCCCTGGTAAATGGACGCATGGCTAAGATTATCCCCTTTTATAGAAAGCGTTGAAAGCCTATCCAATTCAATGGTATGAATGTTATATTTCGTCTCTCCTTTTATTTCATTCCATATACTAAAAAGTGCAAGCCTGAAATTCCAATGATAGCCAATAAAATAAAAATATTTCAGGTAATAATTAATTTTCATTGCAAGTTGGTTGGAGCGGCGCCGGTCTCGGAAAGCCTCATGTCTATTACTTTTAATTGCAAAACAATTTCATTATTCCAATCATTCTCATCAATGGTGTATACAATGTCTATTGGCTTTTTCGATTCCAGTAAATGAAACTTTTCAGCCATGTTAAATCCGATACCTGTTAACACAACGCCGTCGTGCTTTACTACAAATCTAATGTGCAGTTCCTTCACCGTTTTAGACCATCCTGTATCCATTACATTTTTTGTAACAAAAACCGGACGAAGGCTTTCGGGGCCATAAGGTTCCATTTGAGCAATGATGTCAAAAAAACTTTTGGTAATATTCCTGAAAGAAATTTCTGCATCAATTCTTATTTCAGGTATAAGTAGCTGCGGTTCAATTATAGAAGAAACAACTTCCTCAAATTTATTGCTAAAGGCCTCCACATTGCCTGAAAGCATCGTCATACCTGCGGCAGCAAAGTGGCCGCCATAGCCAATGAGGTGCTCGCGACAAGCATGTATGGCTTCATATAAATTAAACCCTGGAACGCTGCGGGCGCTGCCGCCCACAAACGCCCCGCTTTGCGTAAGTACTACCGTGGGCCGGTAATATTTCTCTATGAGGCGGCTTGCTACAATGCCCACTACGCCCTTGTGCCAATGGGTTTGAAATACAACTGTTGTTTTTCTATTTAAAAGAATTTCATCTCCTTCTATCATCGCAAATGCCTCGCTGGTAATGGTGCTATCGGCATCTTTACGATCGGTGTTATCACTATGCAGCATCTCGGCATACTGCATTGCTTTGTCAAAATCATCTTCAATAAACATCATCACCGCTTTAGACGCATCATCCATTCTGCCGGCGGCATTTACCCGCGGGGCAATTACAAAAACAACGTTATTTATTGTAAACTTTTTTTTAATTCCACTAAGCTCCATCAATGCTTTTATACCAGGTGATGGGTTGGAATTCAGCTTTTGCAATCCAAAAAAAGCCAACACCCTGTTCTCATTATTTATAGGCACTATATCTGCGCCTATTGCTGTAACCACAAGGTCGAGATAGCAGGTATAATCTTCTTCGGGTAGGCCTAACCGTTGTGAAAGTGCTGTAATTAATTTAAACCCAACACCGCAGCCACACAATTCCTTGTACGGATAATTGCAATCTTTTTGCTTTGGGTTTAAAATGGCAACTGCGGGAGGTAGTTCATCATCGGGCATGTGGTGGTCGCATACAATAAAATCAAGGCCAAGTGATCTTGCATAAGCGATAAGGTCAACGGATTTAATTCCGCAATCCAATGAAATGATCAACCCAAAATTATTTTCCTTTGCAAAATCAATTCCCATTTTACTTACGCCATATCCTTCCCGGTAGCGATGCGGTATGTAAAAAGCTATATTTTCTTCCTTATAAATCTTTTTTAAAAAACGATACATGCAGGCCACCGATGTCGTGCCATCAACATCATAGTCACCAAAAACAAGTATTTTTTTGTGCTGCTCAATTGCTGATAGAATGTTTAGTACGGCCTTTTCCATATCCTTCATCAGGAACGGATCGTGAAGGTGGGATAGTTGCGGGCGAAAAAAATCTTTGGCTTTATCGTAGGTGTCAATCCCTCTTTGAACTAATATTTTGCACAATGGATAACTTATTTTTAATGCTTGCTGCAGATCAGCAATTTTACTTTCATCCCCGCTTAATATTTTCCATCTCTTCTCCATAGTGCTTACTTAAATGACCTGTGGTAATCTATTTTATTATATGAACAGTGTATATAGTCAAACCCAGAAAGAACTGCATTAGCTTTTGAGAAAATCAATATTTTCTGTCTGTAGTATATAATACCAATTCTTCCAATCCCTTTCTTATATCACTTTCGGGAAATTCGAATAATACAGCCAACGCCTCATCGCGGTATTCTGTCATCTTTTTATTAGCGTATTTAATACCACCTGCGTCTGTTACTTTTTGTAAAACATATTTTATTTTAGAAGGATCTTTATTTTCATTTTTCAGGATGTAGATGATCTTTCTTTTTTCAGCTGGAGCTATATTGTTTAGCGTATAAATTAAAGGAAGGGTAAGTTTTTTTTCTTTTAAATCGTTGCCGGTAGGTTTACCAACGTCATCTGTTCCATAATCAAAAAGATCATCTTTAATTTGGAAAGCCATACCCGTTTTTTCACCAAAAATTTTCATCTTCCCCGTTATCGCTTCGCTTTTACTGGTACTCCACGCTCCGACGGCACATGCAGATGATAATAAAGAAGCAGTTTTTCCTTTTATAATTTCAAAATATATTTCCTCGTTCAGGTTTAGCTTCCGGGCTTTCTCCATTTGTAATAATTCACCTTCGCTCATTTGCTTTACTGCTTCCGATAATATATGGAGATGCTTAAAATCTTCCGCCTCTGTTGAGAGTAGCAGTCCCTTTGAAAGCAAATAATCACCAACTAAAACCGCGATTTTGTTTTTCCATAGTGCATTTATCGAAAAAAAACCACGCCTTTCCAGGGATTCATCCACTACATCGTCGTGAACAAGGGTTGCAGTATGTAATAATTCAACTAAGGCTGCCGCCCGATAGGTAGATTCATTCACAGGTCCGTGAAGTTTAGCGCTAAGGAAAACGAACATCGGCCGTAACTGCTTTCCCTTCCTTTTGATAATGTATTTCATTATCCTGTCCAGCAAGGGGGTATTGCTTTTTACTGATTGCGTAAATTTCTTCTCAAATATTGATAATTCATCCGCTATAAGTTCCCTCGAAAACTTCATTGACATAAAAGGCAATATAGTGCAGAATAAACAAATAAATACTTATTAAAAGAAATCCTGCCTCTTCTGAAAATTAAATAAACAGTGCAATTACAAGGGGAAAACCGATGTATAATAAATCTTTTGGCATAAGCAGCAAAGAAGCCGGGATAATAGTCATAAGTTTACAAAAATGTAAGGATATGTAATTCGTTCAAAATCTAATTATTTGCTAAAAAAATTTGGTAATTGGCACGGGTTTAATATTTTTGCACGACTAACCCCTTTATTTAGAAATCATTAATCAAAAAGTTATGGCAAGCAAAAAGTACAAATTAATATTACTGGGAATTTTTTCCCTTCTATCCCTTGGCGTTTTTGCCCAGGATACAGGTGTATATAATATTTATGATTCAAGTGTAATTTCCTCCAAGGGAATGGCACAACAAAATGAATTTATGAATAACACTTATGATTTTCCCGCAAAACCAAGAAGTGAATTTGAATTCGGAATTTCTGGCGGTATGTTTTCATTAAGCAGTGATATTTCTGCAAAATTACCAACGGTTGGTTTTTCTGCTCATGTTCGCAAAGCTTTAGGTTACATTTTTTCTTTAAGATTACAATATGTATATGGCGTTGCTAAAGGATTAAACTGGAAACCTTCTTTTGGTTATACAAATAATCCAGTTTGGGCATCTTTTACTGCTGCCAGCGCTGGCGGCACACGACAGCCTGTATATTATAATTATAGGTCCCATGTTCAGGATTTAGGCTTGCAAGGAATTTTTACACTGAACAACATTCGCTTTCATAAGCAAAAGACAGGAATGGTTCTTTATGGAGGTGTTGGTATAGGAGCCACTATTTATGATACGAAGGTGCAGGTACCTACAAGCTTTAGTACAATTACTGGTTCTGGATATGAAAGTAGAAAAGATATTCGCGACAAACTAAAATCACTACTTAAAGATCTCCCTTATGTTGATGCCGAAAACAATAAGAAAAACTCAAAAACATTATTCGGACAAACATTGAAACCTTCAGGTACTTTACTTGGCGGTATAGCTTTCAAATTAGGCAAACGTGTTAATCTCGCTCTTGAAGATAGATTTACTTTCGTAAAAGATGATTTGCTCGATGGCCAACAATGGCAAGAGCATCCGGTTGGAGACCCGGTTCAGACACGTGATTTTGATAGTTATAATTATGCATCTGTCGGCTTAAACTTTAATCTTGGTTCTAAGTCTGTTGAGCCTCTTTGGTGGATCAACCCACTTGATTATGCTTACAGCGAAATCAATAACCCTAAACACATGAAACTACCTAAGCCGGTATTTGATGATGCTGATGGTGACGGTGTTGTTGATCAACTTGACAGAGAACCTAACACTCCTGCAGGCTGCCCTGTTGATACGCATGGAGTTTCGAAAGATACTGACGGCGATGGCGTTCCTGATTGTAAGGATAAGCAATTGATTACGCCTACAGAATGCCAGCCGGTAGATGCCGATGGTGTTGGTAAATGCCCTGATCCTGAATGTTGCAAAAACCGTATGGTTGATAGTGTTGGTTCATGCCAGATAGGCGATTTACCAAGTGTTTCATTCAGAGGTAACTCCGGTGGCTTAAGCAGCGATGCTAAAGCAATGCTTGCGACTGTAGCTTCCAAGTTAAAAAATAGTGCTGGTTGTAGCATAACGGTTACAGGTTATCCTGCTGCTTCTAAAGCATCACAAGCTTTATGTAACAAGAGGGTAGATGCTATTAAAGCTTACTTAACAGAGACTGAAGGAATAAGCGGTGACAGGATTGATACTTCTTGCCAGGTTGGCGGTGGTGATTCTAATACTATTGATATTAAATCAAAATAATAAAAGCTGAGTTATTTCGAAAACCCTTCCAAATTGGAAGGGTTTTTTTGTTATTAGGAAAACATTAACTGCATTCATTTTGAATGATTTTTTTTAAAGGTCATTTTTGTTTAAAATCACTTAATTTCGCACCTCTTTATGAAATTTGCCCTGCTATTTGTACTCTCTTTATTTTTGCTTACTTCTTGCAGTAATCAATTCGGTAAGGTTTTGAAGAGTAAAGATTTTGAATACAAGCTTAAAAAAGCAGATGAGTATTACGCAAAAAAGAAATACAATTATGCCGGCCAATTATATTTAGAACTTTTTTCTGTATTCAAGGGAACAGATAAATTTGAAGATCTTTATTATAAATATGCATATTGTTCTTTTTATCAAAAAAATTATACTGATGCAGAAAACCTTTTTAAGGGCTTTTTAGAGGTTTTTCCAAATAGCGCAAAGGCTGAAGAGATAGCATACATGCATGCATATACTTTTTACCTGCAGTCCCCTAATGTTGAACTGGAGCAAATAAACACTGCGAAAGCAATTGGAATGATGCAGACCTATATTACCACTTATCCTAATTCACCAAGAGTAAAAGATGCTAATGAAATAATAGCAAAATGCAGAGGTAAGCTTGAGCAGAAAGATTATAAAACTGCTCAGTTGTATTATAATCTTCAACAATACCGGGCAGCGGGAATCTCTTTTGCCAATCTGTTAAACGCATACCCTGAATCATCAAAGGGAGAGGAATACATGTTGATGGCAATTAAATCATATTACCAGTTTGCGAAGTTTAGCTATGCTGATAAGCAGGAAGAGAGATATGAAAAAGTATCTGCTGAATATTTTGATTTTGCAGACAGGTATCCTGAAAGTAAATATTTGAAGGAAGCAGAAAATTACAGAAATTTAAGTTTGAATAACATTAAACAAATACAAAATGAGCAAATTAAGACGCCAGCAGAGCGCTAATACCAGCAATGTTGTAGAAACAAAAAACCTGACTGATGTAAAAGCAAAGACCGGGAATTTATATGAGTCTATAGCAGTA
>JALYYM010000403.1 GCA_030946565.1 Bacteroidota bacterium
CTCACTATTAATTTCTGCTTAAAATGTTATGTTGCAGTAGCTTTTGTCTCGCATCTTTTAAAGGTTCCAGGTTATAATGAAGCATGGATGCGAGGGCGACTGCATTAACACCAGTATTATTTGTACACAGTTTAATAATGTCTTCAGAATTATTAGCTCCGCCACTGGCAATTACCGGTACATTTACTTTATTGCAGATGGCGTTCATAAGGTCTATATCAAAACCTTTTTTTGTACCTTCTTTATCGATAGAGGTAACACATAATTCGCCAATTCCAAGATCTTCAAGTTTGACGGCCCACTCAATCGCATCAATGCCGGTTCTTTCCCTTCCATTATCAATGTAAGCTTCCCATGAAGCTCCATTTTTTTTGGCTTCTATAGAACCGACAATACATTGTGAGCCATATACCCTCGATGCTTCCCGTATAATAGAAGGATTTTTAATGGCCTGTGTATTTAAAGTAATTTTATCCGCTCCTGATTTGAGAGCAAGTTCAATATCCTGCACTGACCTGATCCCTCCTCCGATAGTAATGGGTATAAAGATTTCCTGGCAGGCCTTCTCTATTATATGAAATAAATTGTTTCTCCCATATAAACTGGCCACTGCATCCATAAAAATGATCTCATCAATACCCTCATCGTAATATTTTTTTGCCAGCACATTGGGATTTCCGATTTTTCTTAGCCCCTCTAAATGAATTCCCTTAATAACATATTCGTTTTTTATATCCAGTCTCGCTATAATTCTGATTTTATGCACTTACTTAAAGTCTTTAAATACCTTCTGTTTATTAATGTCCCAAAAATTATCTTTCCGAATTACTTCGCTAAAAAGCTGATCGCTCTTCCCATTTCCAAATAAACTGGCTCTTGGAAACTTCGCCTTTTGCGCAAGTTTTATGGCTTCTGTTATTTCGTTGGCCGTATACCCGCAATTAATAATATCGTCGTGCAATGACCTGTTTTGCTGGCGGGTTCCGATATTTACGGCAGGCAGGCCGTAGTAGGGGGCCTCCCGGATACCTGCGCTTGAGTTGCCAACCAAAAATTTAGAATGCTTCAGCATTACCAAAAAATATTCAAACCTGACGGAAGGATATATTTTAAAATTCGGCCTGTTATTAAACCGTTCGTATTCTGCAAGAATCGAGTTGGACCCCAGATCATTATTGGGATAAATAATAATATAATTACTGTCAGTTTCTATTATTGCATCAACGAATTGTTTAGCATACTTGCTCATTTGATCTATCTCAGTAGTAACAGGATGAAAAAGAATCAAGCCAAAATCATCGAAGGGTATTTCATAACGTTCTTTTACCTTTTCAATGGATGGTAGGGTATCAGACAGCATAACATCCACATCAGGCGAGCCTATTACAAAAATATTTTCAGACACTTCCCCCATCTGAATAAGTCTTTTTTTGGCTCCTTTATTTGAAACAAAATGAACGTGGCTTAATTTACTTACCGCATGCCTGATCAATTCGTCAATAGTCCCAGAAACTTCTCCTCCTTCAATGTGTGCCACCAATATATTATTTAGTGATCCGACAATTGCACCTGCCAAAGCTTCCACTCTATCTCCATGAATAATAATAAGATCCGGGTTTGTTTCTCTTGAAAAGTTTGATAATCCTTCTATGGTTTTAGCCAAAGTTTGGTCCATCGATGACTCGGAAGTATGATTGATATATTTATAAATGTTTTTATAGCCGCATTTCTCAATTTCTTCAACCGTATAGCCATATTTTTTTGACATGTGCATTCCTGTGGTAAAGATGAAAACTTCAAATAAATTACTTTTTATGGTAATTTCTATTAAGGACTTTAATTTTCCAAAATCAGCGCGTGTTCCAGTAAGAAAAATTATTTTCTTCATTTTCAGGCTATATACTCCCATTGTATTTGCTGATCATCTGCAATATCACATGTGGCGGTTTTGCCTAAAACATCTTTATAATACTCCGCCAGTATGCCTCCTTTGCCAGGCCGCTTGACCCATATATTTTCTTCAGTTAGAAGCTCGCCCTTTTTTACTGGTTTGATGGAACAAACTGTTGCAAAAGCAAAATCAATGGTTACCTTCTCCTCATTAGCAGGACCTTTATCACCGCCCCGCTGCAGAGCAATAATTTTTGCTCCTTCTATAAGTTCTTTACAAGTTTTACCATCCATTGAGCAAATGATATCTGGCCCGGGCCTATCCATGCTATCTGTAAAATGTCTTTCTAAAATTGAGGCACCCAACGCGACGGCGCCAAAACAGGCATGATTGGAAACGGTGTGGTCGCTTAAACC
>JALYYM010000485.1 GCA_030946565.1 Bacteroidota bacterium
TAGAGCTCTTCAACCGGCAGCTACTTGCCTTTGGGTTACACGAAAGAATACAATGTGTACCACTTGAGGCGCTTAATTACGAGATAGATAATGGAATGATAAACGGTGATACTTTGTATTTCAATAACACAATTCTTACCAAAAAGGATTTACTGAATAACTGGATTATTCCCGCAAAAAATAGCTGGCTCGTAAAGCGCTTCTCTTTTAGTACTGTTAGCCAATCGTAATTATTTATTCAGCCAAACATTATCCTTTTTATTTTTCTCAGGAATATATTCATTTCCAATGATGATTTTAGAAACTTGCGACAATGGAATATTGCTGGTAAAACTTATTTCCTTTTTTCCATCCTTCCATATTTCAGCAGTAAATTTCTGAACAGTTTCTTTGCCCGATTTGGAAATTATCGTTGCATAAACAGGTATTGGTAAACCTCCCTTGTTAGCTATCGTAATCGTTGTTCCTTCAGCAGTTTTCCCTACTTTCTTTATTACCAGGTCAGGATATTCCCAGCCAAAAAACCATTTTTGCCAGAACCAATCCAGGTCTTTACCGCTTGCATTGTTTATGCTGTAAAAAAAATCATAAGGCGTTGGATGCTTCCCGTGCCAGTCATTCATATACTGATGAAGACTTTTAAAATAAAGTTCATCGCCCAGCATATCCTGCAATACATAATAACATAATCCACCCTTTCCATAAGAGTTAGAAAGATAAGCCGCATCGCTGTAAAGCTTCGTATTGGTAATTAAAGGCACATCTTTATCTGTGCCGGATATAAATTCATATCGTGTCTTGCTAAAAATGCCTTCGTCCTCCGGCTCACCCATTAATGGTGAAATAACTGACTCACCGATAGTTGCCCAACCTTCATCCATCCAGGCATATTGAGTTTCATTTATACCCATGTAAAAAGGAAAGTAGCTGTGAAATATTTCGTGCGTTGTAAGCTGCACCGCATCTTTATGCGTTTCCGTAGGATTATCATTTACCATCATCGGATATTCCATTTGGTCGGTGCCATCAAACACCGTGATGTGTTCAAAAGGAAAAGGATATTTTGGATAAAAATGGCTCATATAAAATACGGACTGGTGTGCCTGGTTAGCCACATCAAAATAATCTTTGTGAATTTTATTATAAGCTGCCTCCGCCAGTGTGCGCCTACCCGTTAGTGAATCAACTAATACAGAACTTGCATCCCAATAATAATGATCGCTCAATGCAAACGCAAAATCTGTAACACTATCTGCACTGAATTTCCATACGCCTGTTGTTGTATTTGAAAAAACTTTATTACCTGCATAATCTGTGGAATCAATAACATGGATAATAGCATCTGAAGTTGTTGCTTGATTCAATTTTTGTAAGATATTATCACTAAAATTTTCAGAAGAATTTAAGCACTTGCCCGTTGCCCAAACAACATAATTTTTCGGAACAGAAATCTCAACATTGAACTTTCCAAAATCATTATAAAATTCCTGTGTGCCATTGTAGCTCCAGGTATCCCAGCCATCAATGTCATCATATACCGAAATTCTTGGAAAAAAATAAGCAATAAAATAAGAAGCAGAGTCAACCATTCCTGTTCGCACGGGCGAACCTGTGTTCACGGTATAGTGCCATTGCACATGAAATTTAGTTTTTGAATGTGGCAGAATAATATCAGCAGGCTTTATGATGAGATTTGTTCCTGAGTGAAATGCTTTAGCCTCATTTGAAAAATTACTGATCGTCTCCCCACCCACTTCAAAAGAATCAATTGAAACGCCATCTGTCAAATCCTTTTGGTCTACATGGCTCTCACGATGTATTCCTTTCTTATAAAGATCAGGGTAAAGCCTAATGATTATCTCCTTCAAACTGTCAGGACTATTATTGAAATAAGTTATTACTTCATCGCCTTTAAGAAGGCTCGTGGCAGGATTGAAATTTACCTGGATATTATAATCTCCCCGGCTTTGCCAATAATCTTTCCCTGGCTTGCCTGTCATTGTCCTTGTGCCTTTTTCGTACGCTTTTTTAATTTGGGTTGTGGTAAATAATTGCTGAGAAAAAATTGATGGAGCACTAAACAGCAGGGAGATCGTGAAAATTAATTTATAAACCTTCATGAAAAATGTTTCTACGAAATAAGGTTTTATTTTTCTAAGCTATTATAAAAAAGGTGAGCAAGATTATTATTTGATTGACTAATTGAATTTTCGAAGCCTTAGAGAGACACGGATTCTAAAAGGCGGACGGGTTACGTAAAACTTCCCTCCGGAAATCCATTACATCTTCAAATTAAAAATTATTGAGGGAAAAAAGTTTGGCTTCAGAAATTTATGAAGGTATGAATATTGATCTATGATAAGGGCAAACTAAAATGCGGCAACCGAAACAATATTTTCAAAGCCTAGCCTGTTTAATCAATTCGGGAAACAGTGTTATCTTCTTCGTATCCTTAATGTCAAATAAAAAAGGAGCCGCATCTTTAGCCATCTCAGCCATATTGATAACGCTGCATTTTTCTAATATCTTTTCTTTAAGTTGTTTTTCATTACTTACACTCAGTTTCAAACGCAGGTAATCATAATTAGGTTTGGCAACTATGGATAGCAAAAAGGCAACATCAAAAAAATCACGC
>JALYYM010000499.1 GCA_030946565.1 Bacteroidota bacterium
TGGAGCGCCTCGGTGGCTTTGAAGAAAAGTTTTCCGGTATATACCAATTATATGAAGACCAGGCTTTTTTAAGTAAGGTATATTCAAATGAAATAATTTACATCTCTGCTGACGCAAATAATTTATACCGCAAAAGAGAAGGCTCCATGGCATCCGCCGCCAGCGATAAAGAGCTCTATAAAAAGGTGAGGTTTTTTTATTACGAATGGCTTAAAGAATACTTTTCAAAAGTTGCCTCTCCGAACCCGCTGATAGAAAATTTAATTGCCGGTTTTAAAAAAAAGTTGATGTCATCATCGTGATTATACCTCCGGAATAATGCTGTAGTTTTTGCGCCATTTTATAACTATAAAAACACAAAAAAGGCAGAGGCCGCATATCAATCCAAGTGTAGGGGCCGTAATCGCTGTAAGGCTCCAGCCGGTAACATAAGAGCCAAGAACATCGCACAAATTAATAAGTGCAAGATAAGTGGTGAACTGCGAGCCCTCTACTTTCTTAAGGCACAATCCCATCAATATTGGAAAAATACACACGCTTAGTAAAGGGTCTGCAAGATTCCAAAGCAGCAACGCCGAGCCGGAATAATATTCATAAACCCAAAAATTATTAGTGATATTAATTACCAGTAAAAATATACAAACACCCCACATAACTTTTATCTGCATTGGCTTTGGCCCAACCGAATCGGACTTACTACCGGCTATTATAATGGCAATAAAAGTGATGATGCTTCCCCAGCCTCCCTGCAAAAGAGAAACCTGTTTATCCGGCCACTTCATTACATTGATAAGATGATAGGTGTATGATCTTATGAAGACGCTTGAGCAGAAATATATAAGGGCTATCAGGGCGAAATAATGCAAACTTTTTTCACTCATAATTCCATAGTACACATTTTTAAATACAGTTTTAAATGGCGGATTTTTTTCACTTTGAACTTTGGGGCTTACGTCTTTTCGCGAAGGCAATAAAGTATTTCCCTCTTCCAGCCTGGTAAAAAAAAATAGGACAGAAAAAAACAAAAGTGTTATGGTTTGCAGAAGCGCCGTTGCAGCGAATGAATAACTGTGTAGCATAATTGAAAATAATGTTGAGCTAAATGCCACCCCCAATAAAAAGCCGCCACGCATAAACCCGTTCATTTTACCTCGTTCGTGCACAGGAGCAATCGTTATAGCCATAGCATCCACACTGGCAACTTGTATGGAAGCAAAAATACTGTTGATAAAAAATACGGCGCTAAGCAACGGCATGCTTTTTTCAGGTTGCCCTACAAAAAACAAACCTGTTAATACAAGCAGCGACGCCCATTGCGAAAAAACGATCCAGTGCTTACGATTGCCCATACTCGAATATTGAAACCGGTCAATCAAAGGCCCCCAGATGAACTGGAGAATCCATGGCAAGCCAACGATGGCAATAAAAGTTCCTACTTTTTCTGAAGAGATATTCTTCCCAATGAGATAATTGGCTAATGCAGTAAGCGCAAAGCCGGCAGGAATACCCTGCATTACGTAGAGATAAAAAAATGTAAAGTATCGTAAATAATTGCTTTTGTTTAGTACCAGAATTTTCATTAACGGTTATTTTTTATGCGGGAAGAAGGCCGCCACCAATTAATAATTTCATTTTTATAAATCATCCATAGGGTTTTTTGAACCAGCAATCAAGTTGATTTTTAAAAGTTTCAGTATTCCTGTTGAAAACCTGGAACCGTCCAAGCCTTGTAAAATCAGCATCAGCCTCAGTCCATATAGCTTCTGTAGTAAAGCAGGCGCTAAGGTGAAGATCTTCAACTGCGTCTATCGTATCGCCGTTATACCTGCCAAAAGGATATGACAGGAAACTACTCTCTACACCATACTTCATGTAAATTGATTTTTGACAAGATTGGATTTCTTCAACCACGCAATCTTTTTTTATTTGACTTAGGTCGGAATGACTGTCAGAGTGCAGTGCGATTGTGAACAAATGATTATTTGACAGCGCAAATATTTGCTGATCATTCATAGGCAAGCGGCTCTCTGTGATTTCTATTTTTTGAGCCGCCCATTGTTTTACATTATCAATTACACTTTTAATTTTTTTATAAGGCAAAGGGCTCAATTTTTCCCAGATATCAAGAAATACTTTACACCGGTCAGTTGGCGGTGGCTCATACCATCTCCATTGTTTATGTAGGAATAATTGGTGAGGTGTAATTTGACTTGCCTCCAGGAAATACTCGCAGGCTGTATGGTTAATTTCCAGGGATAAATACGCAGGCAGTTTTTCTATATGAAGGAAAATAATTTCCAGTTCATCCCACCAAAATCCTGTGCTTTGATTGGTAAAAGCGGTCGCAATAAAAAATGTTGCAGGGCAATTATATTTTTCGAGAACAGGTTTGGCATGGAGATAATTGTCCGTATAGCCATCATCAAACGTTACGCAAACACTGTTGCCGGTAATATTGCGGGTACAAACCTGCGTTACCATTTCCGCTACACTAATAACGTTGAAATTTTCTTTTAAGGATTCAATTTGTTTTTCAAAATTTTCAGGGCTCACACAAATGCCCCACGGATCAGCGTCTGCATCATCAATTCTGTGATACATCAGCGTGATTATTTTTGGCGTCAAATTTTGCGTTTGCATTTTTTCATCAACGGTTATCCGGCAAGGTGTTTATAAATAATCAGGAAGATGTTTTGCAAATCGTACTTTAATAACATCCTCTCCATAAAAAAGTTTTATTATCCATAAAATCTCGTAGGGCGAAGGGTACATTTACTGAATGATTTGTTTTGTGCTTTTAGAAAAATCTTTATTTACAGACCTTTCAACCAACAGTGAAAAATATTCTTTCCATTGTAGCAGGCCTTTAGCGTAAGCTTTTCTTTCTATGCGGGTTTTTACATAAGGCGCTTGCTTATTCATCACTGCCGAAATAGAATCTATCATTGCCTGGTAATTATGCGACAGGCTGTAATTATGAAAACAATAAGTGGCAATAAATTTCCGGTGATGAATAAGAGGATATTTTCGGGCGATAGTTAAATACAAGTCATAGTCTTCACATGCCTGCAGCCTTTCATCAAATTGAACTTCCTCTAATACCCATTTTTGAAAAAGGACAGCCCCCAGCATACCGATATAATTACTTTCCAGTAATCGTGCATAATGACTTTTATTTACTGATACAGCTACGTTCTCAATTCTACCGCTTTCAACATGCAGCAAATAATAATTGCCGGATACAAATGCTATCTGCGGCTTATCACGAATCACCTCAAAATTATTTTCAATGGCATCCGGTTCTAACCAGTCATCAGCATCCAAAAAAAGAAGGTACTTGCCTTTTGCCTGCCGGATGCCAGCATTACGGGCTGAGGAAATGCCGTTGTTTTCCTGGTAATAATATCTTACGAAAGGATTTTCATTAATTACCGATTTAGTATCATCAGTGGAGCCGTCGTCTATCACGATAATCTCAATATTGCTATACGTCTGTTGCCTCACGCTATCAATAGCCCGGGGCAAATAAGAAGCATAATTATAGGTCGTTATAACAACAGAAATAAGTGGAAATGGAG
>JALYYM010000516.1 GCA_030946565.1 Bacteroidota bacterium
CAATGGGATAAAAGCAAAAATGATTTTACAGATGATTGGAAATACACAATAGAGGATGCTGCCGCAGTGGGCATGAAATATGTAATAAGCCCCGGCCTCGACGAAAGCCTCTGCAAAACTTCTGATGATTTTAAATGGTACATGGATGTGTTTAATAAAAGCGGGGAGCTCTGCAAAAAAGCAGGAATTACTTTTGCCTATCACAATGAAAATTACGAGTTCAATCACCAGCTCGATAATACGGTTCTCTATGATCTTGTTCTTAAGCTCACAGATCCATCTGTAGTCGCTCAGCAAATAGATATTGGAAATATGTATGAGCCGGGAGGACGGCCTATGGATTATTTAAAACGCTATCCCGGAAGATTTACTTTAATGCACGTGAAAGATGAAATAAAAAAGAGTCCGGACAATCAAAAAGACTCAATGTATGAAAGCGCCGTTTTAGGAACAGGTGTTATTAACGTAAAAGAAGTATTGGATTTTGCAATGAAATCTGGCACGTCCCATTTTATTGTAGAACAGGAGCATTACCAGGACAAAACACCGCTTCAATGCGCCGAAGAAGATTTTAAAATCATGAAAGGATGGGGTTATTGAAGATAGAATGTTCCGCAAAAACGCGGAAAAATTATTTGAAAAAAATAAAAAAAGATAATGGGCAAGGGAATTGAAAATAATACTTACGATGCAATTGTGATCGGCTCAGGAATTAGCGGGGGCTGGTCCGCGAAAGAATTATGCGACCTGGGAGTAAAAACTTTAGTATTGGAACGCGGTCGCAATATTGAGCACATCAAAGATTATCCCACTGCAACAAAAGGCCCGTGGGAGTTTCCTCACCGCATGCAGGAGCCACAGAATGTATTGCAGGAAAACCCGGTGATAAGCAAGTGTTATGCTTATGGCGAGGATACGGATCATTTTTTTGTAAAAGATAAAGAGCATCCTTACATACAGGAAAAACCTTTTGACTGGATTCGGGGTTACCAGGTGGGCGGCAAGTCTATTATGTGGGGCCGGGCGTGCCAGCGATGGAGCAACTTTGAATTTTCAGCGCCTCAGCGGTATGGTTATGCCATAGACTGGCCCATAAGATATGATGACATAGCTCCGTGGTATTCGCATGTTGAAAAATTTTCCGGTATTTGCGGAGATAAAGACGGGCTGGAAGCCTTGCCAGATGGGGAATACCTGCCTCCCTTTGATTTCAGTTGCGTGGAAGCAGATATTCAGCAAAAACTACAAGCACATTATAAAGACCGCCACATGGTGCGTACCCGATGGGCGCATTTAACCAAGCCTCAACCTATTCACCTGGAGCAGGGGCGCGGACAATGCCAGGCAAGGGATCGTTGTACCCGTGGCTGTCCTTTCGGAGGATACTTTAGTTCTGTTTCTTCCACTTTGCCGTGGGCAAAAAAAACCGGCAACTTAACCATCCGGCCATTTTCTGTAGTGCATTCTGTTATCTATGATGAACAAAAAGGTAAGGCAACCGGTGTTAGAATTATTGACGCCAATACCAATGAAGCAACGGAATATTTCGCTAAGGTAATATTCATGAATGCGGCTTGCTTAAATACCAATCTTATTTTATTAAACTCTGTTTCCGCCCGGTTTCCCAATGGGCTTGGTAACGATAATGGATTGTTGGGGAAATACATTGCTTTCCAAAACTACCGGGCAAGCGTACACGGTATTATGCCCGGCTTTGAAGATAAATATTATTATGGCCGAAACCCCACCAACCCGATGATTGCTAACTACAGGAATCTTCATAAACAGGATACAGATTACTTAGGCGGTTTCTTAACTTTTGTGTATGCTAACCGGCCCGCGCTGGGATATGCCGATGGTGTTGGCGCCAGGCTGAAAGATGCTTTGAGTGAGCCCGGCCCCTGGGTTGCAGGTATGTATATGCAGGGAGAAACGCTGCCTAAAGAAATCAACCACGTGAGGTTAAGTGAGGATAAAAAAGACCGGTGGGGAATACCTCAGCTTATCACCTCTGTAGGGTATGATGACAATGATGAAAAAATGGTAGTTGATTTTTTAGAACAGTCTGCAGAGATGCTGGAAATTGCAGGAGTAAAAGATGTTGCAAAGCATGATACTCACCAGGCTCCCGGCCTTGACATTCATGAAATGGGAGGCTGCCGTATGGGCCACGATCCCAAAACTTCATTGCTGAATAAATGGAACCAGCTTCACCTGTGCAAGAATGTATATGTAACAGACGGCGCCTGTATGACAAGCACCGGTAATCAAAGCCCGTCAATATTATATATGGCTTTTGCAGCACGGGCAGCCAATCATGCTGCGCAGGAAATGAAAAAGGGAATATAAGCTGATAGCAAACTTCAACATTAGCATGCACCTTCCTTTTACTTTAATCATTTATCATTAGATCGGGATAAAGACTAAATTTATGAAAAATAAAAATATGAGATGTTCTCTTCGTTGCTTTCAAAGGGTGTTAGCCATTCTGTTTTTTACATGCATTTGTAAAAACATTTTTGCGCAGCAGCCCATACGTGTAATTGTAGCTGGCTTAAACCACGACCATGTTCACGGCATTTTAAACCAATATAATAAAGGCCTGGTAGATATAGTTGGCATAGCTGAACCCAATAAACAGTTGCAACAAAAATTCGGCAAGCTTTATCACCTGCCTGATTCATTGTTTTTTGATGACCTTAAGAAAGTTGTATTGATGAAAAAACCAGATGCCGTTTTAGGTTATAATGCAGTGGCTCATCATGTTGATGTTGTTAGGATTTGCGCTCCTTTAGGAATACCAGTGATGGTGGAAAAGCCTTTGGCAGCAACGCTTTCACAGGCAAAAGAAATTGAGTCATTAGCCAACAAATATCATATTAAAGTGCTGACTAATTTTGAGACTACCTGGTACGCTTCTTACAAGGATGTTTATAATACGGTAAATGCAGACAGCATCGGCCAGATTAAAAAAATGGTTGTGCATGACGGCCACCAGGGGCCGAAAGAAATTGGTTGCAGCCCGGAATTTTTAAATTGGTTGACAGACCCGATACTTAACGGCGCAGGTGCTTTGAACGACTTTGGTTGCTATGGCGCTGATCTCATGACGTGGTTCATGCATGGGCAAAAGCCAATCGCCGTAACGGCCATCACACGAAATTATAAGCCTAACGTATATCCGAAAGTAGATGATGATGCTACGATTTTATTGGAATATCCAAATGCTACAGGCCAGATCGAAGCTTCATGGAACTGGCCATTTTCTATAAAAGATTTGGAAGTGTTTGGTGAGACAGGATATTTACATGCCCTTAATGGAAAGGACATCGTTAGCCGTATGCGGGAAAATATTAAAGGCGCTAAAGTAGCCGAGCCATTACCTGAACCGATCAATGATGCCATTATTTATTTAACGGCGGTGTTGCGAAATAAAATTCCCGGAACAGATGATCAATCTTCTTTGAAATATAATATGATCGTGATGGAGATATTAGATGCTGCTAAAAGATCGGCGGAGACTGGGAAGAGGATTTCGTTGTAGAGTATTTGTATTAGAATAAGTATTTCGCAATAGCTTTATTTTTCCTCTTAACTATTGAAGCTTTTAAATTTTCATCATCTTGTAAGGCAGCTATTAAAGTTTTTGTTTTACGTACAGATGAAACTTTCTTAACAAAGTCTAA
>JALYYM010000565.1 GCA_030946565.1 Bacteroidota bacterium
TTGCTTCATGTTTCCATTTATTAATCTGTGCGGGTGTATGGCAACCAATGAACCCGGTAAAAAGTTAGCCTGGTCTATTCTTCCAAAAGTCGCAAAACCGCTATCAGTTTCATTTATCGTGAGGCCGGGATAAAGAATTTGAATATTTTTATTACCAAACCTTTTTTGAGTTATCTATTTTTATCAGCATTATTTTTTTGAATTTTAGCGGCTATTTTTCTTCAAAAAGATGCCGCCAGTTTTTGTATTTCTAACTTTTATTTGAGAATTTATAATCTTTGTAGCCCTTTGCATCTGCGGTGTTTAATGTTGTATAATCAATCTCATTTAACGGTGCTGATTTTTCAAGTCGCTTGTTAAAATCAGGATTAGCCAAAAAAAACCTTTCATATCCAACCAAATCAGCAGAGCCATTATGTAATGCCTGTCTCCACTCTCTGGTGTGAGGCCGCTTGATAAAATTATTGTTCCATCAAAATTGTTACGAATAGCATCTAATGTTTTTTGAGGAATGTCCGGGTTTGCGGAAATGAATGTAGGCAATGCCAATTTTATTTTATTCTGTTGCCTTCGTCCCACACGTAAATCGTACATATCCTCAAAGCTCAATGCCAATTTTCTTCATCAATATTGATGCGTTCAAACTATTGCACACACCGGGTTTCAACTTATAATCAAAAAATAATTCATCGTTGCTTACTTGCACATCAAAGTGATAATTAATAATCTTTTCAGGAAATTCATTTTTTAATTTAGCCAGTTCAAGGTCATGTGTAGCAATGATCGCAGCGGCATGATGCTTGATTAATTGCTTCATTAAAGCCACTGAACCCGTATGCCGGTCAAGAGAATTTGTTCCTCTTAATATTTCATCTAAAAGAATAAAAACTTTTTCCCCTGCATTTACTTTTTCAATAATTGTTTTTAATTTCTTCAATTCTGCATAAAAAGTTGAGGTGCTCTCTTCCAGGTTATCAGTTATGCGCATGCTGCTGATAACCTGCACATGCGACACTTTAAAACTTTCGGCACAAACCGGAGCGCCTGCCATTGCAAGCACTACATTTATTCCAATACTTCTTAGGTAAGTGCTTTTGCCTGCCATATTAGAGCCTGTTACCAGCATTACTTCTCCATCATGGGTAAGCTCTATAAAATTATTGATGCGTTTATTTTTCTGTATTAAAGGATGCCCGATCTCTTTTCCTTCTATAAAAAAATAGCCGGGAACAACTTGAGGGAAAGTCCATTTTGGTTCATTAAAATAAAGTGTGGCAAAACTATTTATTGCTTCAATACGGCCTAAGGTTTCAAACCAGGAATTGATATTTTTTTGATGCCCTGATTTCCATTTTTCCAAATCAAGAACCTGTTGCAAATTCCAGAGCAATAGAATATTTAAAGGTGCAGATATTACGAGATTATATCTTAGGTCGAGCTTGTCTAATATTTTTTTCAGATACCTGATTTCTTCGGAAGCCTTTTTATTATGCTGCAGAAAATGTGATTGCAGTTCGCGAAACAATTCATTTTTAAAAGCGCCGTTTTCAATGTGCCGGATACTCACAGACAACACATCTAACTCGTCAGCTATTTTTGAAAGTTTTTCATGAATGGGCGCTATTATTTTGTTTATTTGATAAGCCAGCACAGCAAATAAAAGAAGAAATAAATAGAAAATTGTAGAACCAACTTCATCAAAAATATAAAGATTTACGATAGTAAGTATTATCGCCGGAAGCAGGTAGCGTAGCCATTTCCAGGGTTTGAATTGTGAAAATACCGGCTTCTCTTGTACCCAGCTTTCAAGACGATGTTTTGTGGTATGGGTAATAATTTTTTCTTTGCCAAAGGCTTGTAAATTTTGCCGCCACTCTGTTGCAGCTGCTATTTCTTTTATGGCTGATTGCCTTTTTAAAATATCACCAGGTGATGCAGGGCTTTGTAAATATTCCGCAAGGCAGGTGCTTCCCATTTCTGAATTCGTGCGGCTTATATATTGATATAAGGAAGCCCTTCCAAAGATGTCGAGGTCATTAGCATAAAAATGATCTTTAGGAATATGACGGCTCCCATCTTCAAAATCAAAATAATTCCCGCTGATATATTTCAGTTCATTTTTATTTATTTCCAGCAGGTGAGCCAAATGGTCCATCGCATATTTATTAGCGAGATCGGCATAAAGCAATCTTACAAAAACCACGAGTAATAACACACTTGCAATTATCACATACCACGCACCCAATGACCACAGTACATAGAAGGCCAAAAAGATAGCAGCAATGCTTCCAAAGCGAAACCAGCCTAACAAAGATTTTCTTTGTTGTAAAATTTTTAATTGCCCTTCTAATTTTTGAATTTCCTGTTCATAGAAAATTGTTGGTTCCATTAAAGCATGGTTATTTTAAAAGCGGTAAAACTAATGTAAGTATCTATGAATAAAACACAAGTATAATTTTAGTAAATTTGCAGGCTCAATTGTTTATTGTCAATTGCTCATTGCTAATTGCTCATTGCCAATTGAAATGGGGCTGACCGGTTTTGACAGCATAGTTCTTTGTAAGTATAAGCATGTAGTGCGTTGGATAATTAGCACTTTAATCTGAATATTCAAAAATTCAAATGGCAATACTTCGTATGCCATGGCTGCCTAAGCGATAGCTTAGCAACCATTAGGGCCGTTGAGTGGGCTTACCTGTTGCCACGCTCTTCCGCCGACTCAAACA
>JALYYM010000584.1 GCA_030946565.1 Bacteroidota bacterium
TAGTAGTTGCGGCGACTGACGGTCCTATGCCACAAACAAGAGAGCATATTCTTCTTGCACGCCAGGTAGGTGTTCCTCGTATGGTTGTGTTTATGAATAAGGTTGATCTTGTAGATGATCCTGAATTGATAGAGCTTGTTGAAATGGAAATTCGTGAGCTTTTAACTAAAAATGGTTTTGACGGAGATAATACTCCTATCATCAAAGGTTCTGCGACAGGTGCTTTAGCCGGTGACGAAAAGTGGGTAGCAGGAATTGATGAATTAATGGATGCAGTTGATTCTTACATACCATTACCTCCCCGTCCGGTTGATCAGCCTTTCCTTATGAGTGTTGAGGATGTATTCTCAATCACAGGCCGTGGTACTGTTGCTACAGGCCGTATCGAAAGAGGTCGTATAAAAGTAGGTGAGGGTATTGAAATTGTAGGTTTGATGGAAAAGCCGTTAACCTCTACAGTTACAGGTGTTGAAATGTTTAAGAAATTACTAGATGAAGGTGAAGCCGGAGATAATGCAGGATTGTTGCTTCGTGGTATAGAAAAGACCCAAATCCGTCGTGGTATGGTTCTTTGTAAACCGGGTTCAATTACACCTCATACTGAATTCAAAGGTGAAGTTTACGTATTGAGCAAAGAGGAAGGGGGACGTCATACTCCATTCTTCCAGAAATACCGTCCCCAGTTCTATTTCAGAACTACTGATGTAACAGGTGAAGTTGAATTACCGGCAGGAACTGAAATGGTAATGCCTGGTGATAATACAAGCCTTACTGTGAAGTTGATTCAACCTATTGCAATGGAGAAAGGTTTGAAATTTGCAATTCGTGAAGGTGGCAGAACAGTTGGAGCAGGACAGGTTACTGAAATTATAAAATAAAACCCACCTAAATCCTCCCGACGGGAGGACTTTGGAAGCTTTTAATATCTTTGCAAAGTACTTAGGCGGCATGCTTAAGTACTTTGTTTTTTAAAAAGTTCTTTAAATTTTATGAACTTCAAAAGTCCCCTTTAGGGAATTCAGGGGTATATTTACGGGCATAGTTCAATGGTAGAATAGAGGTCTCCAAAACCTTTGATCAGGGTTCGAATCCTTGTGCCCGTGCTAACATGACAATGTGCTGATTAGCTAATGTGCTGATTATTACGATTATTGGCACATTATCGTATTAGCTAATTAGCAAACTAAATTATATGAACAAAATATCTTTATTTATCAGGGATTCTTACAAAGAATTAGTACAGAAGGTGACCTGGCCTAATTGGGAACAGTTACAGCAATCTACCATGATTGTATTAGCAGCAACCATTATCATTACTGCCATAGTTGCCTTAATGGATTTTGGAATAAATGGTATTTTGAAATTTGTTTATTCTTTATTTAAATAGCTATGACAGATACTCAAAATATAGAAGAAGATGTAAAACAAGGCAATGCTGTTGAAGATACGAAAGCAGGCCCCGAAAAGGATACCCGCTGGTATGTACTGAGGGTGGTGAGCGGTAAGGAAAGAAAAGTAAAAGAATATCTTGATAAGGATATTATCAGGAATGGATGGGATAAGTTAATACTCCAGATTTTTTTACCTGTAGAAAAGGTATATAAGGTGCAGAATGGTAAGAAGGTAATGAGAGAAAGAAATTTTTATCCAGGTTATGTAATGATTGAAGTGTTAGATGGAAAGCTGACTGATGAAATAGTTCAGCATCTTAGCAATGTTACTAATGTAATGCATTTCTTAACTGATGGTAAAGGGTCTAAGGGCAACATTATCAGCCTGAGAAAAGCGGAGGTGAATAAAATGCTTGGCAAAGTGGATGAGATGGCTGATGCGGGTGGTATGACAATGAGTGAGCCATTTATAGTTGGTGAAACTATCAAAATTATTGACGGGCCATTTAATGACTTTAATGGTGTGATCGAAGAAGTAACTGATGAAAAGAAAAAATTAAAAGTGCAGGTTAAGATTTTTGGACGTGCTACTCCTGTTGAGTTAAGTTATATGCAGGTAGAGAAGATTTCTTAAATAAAAATTCATTTATATCGTAGCCCGTTTCTAATAAGAAACGGGTTTTTTATTTGGAACGAATTATACTTACTCTTCCTCCTTTCGCTTCACTAATAAGTACCAATCATTTTCCAAAGCAAGATATCCAAGATCATAACAGAAAAAATAAATATTGCCTTTCTTATTTGTATAGGTATTGGTAAAATATTTAAACTGAAATCCCTTTTGAAGTAATTTGTCCTTTGTAGTTTTCGCAATGTCTTCAACCTCCGGAAACATAGATTCCAATATGCGCCTGTTTTTACCTAAAGCATTATTTACGTTTCTTACCAAATTAATGGTATCTGATTTCAGTTGGTTGTTATAATTATTGCGGCAATAATCATCGCAAAATTTTTTATCCGTTCGCCCCTTTACTGGTTTATCGCAGGTAAGACAAAGTTTTTTTTCCGCTGTCATGCTTGTTGGTATTGATTTGTAGCGGTAAGGTACGGTAATTAGCTTACAAGTACAATCGTTTACAAACGGTTATATCCAACTATAAACGATTAAAATACGAATAACGCTTTCGAGCATTTGCATCTTTGTGGTGTTGATGAAACAAAACAAATTCGAATCATTAACTGAAATAAAAAATTTTAAAAAACAGCTTGCCAGATAACGGCAGGCACAAAACACAAAGTCATGAACGCATTAAAAAACAAAGTACAATTAATTGGTAACTTAGGCAATGCACCTGAAGTACGTAACACAGAAAGCGGAAAGAAATTAGTAAAGTTTTCTATTGCCACAAACGAAAGCTATCGCAATGCCAAAGGCGAAAAAATAACCGAAACCCAATGGCACAATTTAATTGCCTGGGGTAAAGTAGCAGACATTGCTGAAAAATATCTTGCTAAAGGAACCGAGGTTGCCATTG
>JALYYM010000594.1 GCA_030946565.1 Bacteroidota bacterium
AGGATGAACTTTGGTGACCTGGTGATTCATCAGACATATATTTTCTTTGGATGCACAGCCTCAAGTGTGGCAGGCATACCGTTTTTAATAATAGCATTCAATTTTTCCGTGACCGATTGCTGGAACCCGGAGATCAGTGAAAAGTCTTTGCCCCAAAACGAAATATTTTTGAGAACATTCTTTACTACTGCTGCTGGCTCGCTGTTCTGCCACAATTCATAGAACTTTGCTGCCATATCATCTTCTATCAAATAGTCCCGTCCCTGGAATTCTCCCAAATATTCTTTACCATTTTTCTTAACAGCCTTCATGAAATAAAGGTAAGCCGCAAAACCTAAAGCAAAGAGTTCAGGCACTTCATCGTTTTCTTCATAATACCGGAATAGCAAAGGCAGGCAACGCATTTTAATTTTATAACTGTAGTTAAGCGTTATATTTTTCCATTGATGATCTATATGCGGGTTGCGAAACCTGTCTAAAACTCTTGCAATAAAAACCTCCACGGTTTCCGCCTCAATTTTATATGGAATAGATGGGCCTATTTCATACTTCATCAAATCTGTAATGTAGCCAGACATTAATTCATTATCCATTGCCTCCTTTACTGAGTGTATACTTGAAAGAAATGCTATACCGCAGCTTAACGTGTGTGTGGCATTAAGCACACGCAATTTCAATTCACGGTACAGGTCAATGCCGGGCTCTATCACCATTCCTTCATCAGCATCTGCAAATGATAATATTCTTTTTATGTGTTCATCGCCTTCAATAGCCCACAACCGATACACTTCACACATTGTAAGAAGCTCATCAGTATAGCCGAGGCTGTCCTCAATTTCTTTTTTTATTTCATCGCCGGGCACACCTGTAACAATTCTGTCAACAAGTGAATTACAAAAATAATTACACGATTCAAGCCACTCAATAAAGTCATCATCGAGCCCATTTAAATGTGCCAGCTCAAGTACAATTGATTCCAGTTTTTTTCCATTTTCAGGAATTAACTCTGTTGGAACAATTACAAAACCACTGCTTTTACTCCCATTAAACGCTGTAAATCTTTCATGTAAAAATGCCAATAACTTTCCCGGATATGAAACAGGCGGATGGCGCCTTATATCATCGTTTTCCAGTTTTATACCAACCTCTGTAGTGTTTGAAATAATTACCTGCAGGCTTTGGTTGTGTGCATATTCTAAAATTTGTTCCCATTCTTTATCGGCGATCAACACACGTCTGATGGCAGAATTGATAATATTTTCCTCCACCTTCTCACCGTTTTCAACACCACGTACGCACAAAGTGTATAATCCGTCCTGCTTCTCAAATACAGTAGCATCGCCCCTTGACGTTGTTTTTATAATAACAATTCTTCCATTGAAGATGCCCTGCCTGTTTGCCTTATCAATAAAATAATCCGGCAAGCCACGGAGTAACATCCCTGTTCCAAATTGCAAAACCTTTTCAGGCAGCTCCAGGATTTCTTCATCCGGAACTATTACTTTTCCGGGCGATATATTTTTTAATGTGTAAGCTGATAATTTCATAGCTTAAATTTTTAAATCTGGTTTGAAGCTGGCTCTCCATATAACTTTTAAAAGCTCCTGTCTTTTTGTAAATACTTTTATATGTTTTCTTAAAACAGGAAACGAAAAAAATAATAAAAGAAACTCTTCACCCTATTATTTTGTTTGCTGAATCGCCCAATTCACAAGGCCTTCCGCGGCTTTATAATTTTCTAAATACATGGGGATTTTTCTTCCATCTGCATATTCATTGTAAAACCATGGGTCGCCCACGGCGAATACGATTCCCTTTCCAACCTTCGCAATGGCTGCTACAATAGTTTCACCATCCACCAGCACAGCCTTAGCCGGCGATTGAATGGAAAGAGAAGAATATTCTTTTATGTAAACTTTTTTTGCCTTTGAAAAAATTAAGTTACCGGGAGAAATGTTAATCGTTCCCTTTTCAAACTGGTCACCGGTTACTGTGTTCTTGCTATCATAATTAAATTGAATTCCAAACTTTGCTGCAAGCTTATTATAATGAGTGAATTCTACATTTCCTGAATCGTTACTGAATAGTAAAAGCACGCCACCATCTTTCACCCAATCATAAATTGCATCTACATCTTTCGCTTCTATATAATTCGGATGATCGCTTTCTTTTTCCGTGTCAGGATCAACGATAATATACATGTCCGCATTTTTCAAATTGCTTTGCGAAGGCGCTTCTTCCAGGCTTTTTGTTTTCACGCCATATTTATGAAAAATGTTTCCAAACATTGAATAGCCACCGTTATCAAGTTCGTCCCACACATAATGCCACTGTACTGTTTTCCCTGCTACATCTTTTTTTGTTTCACGATTAAAATAATAATCAAGCAAAACGGTTTTTCCTTTACCGAGAGAAAGCGTTGGCAACATTTCCATTTCATTGGATGCAAGCAGAAAAGCGCCTACACCTTTTGGATCATTTACCACAATTTTGCCGCCCGTATAATATTTATAGCTTCCATCTCTGTATGGCTTGCCTCCAAGACCGGAAACACTTACTGTACCATACAAATTCATTTGTCCATTTTTTGTCTTAATGAAGTTTTTCAAAATTCCATCGTAGCCTTTTTTGGCGAATAGTAAAAATGATTTGTCCAGAAATCCAAGCCGCACACCTTTCGCCAACGCATACACGAACATGCAGGAGGCAGACGATTCAGGATAATTCTTTTCTTTACCAGGCATATTTAAAATATCCCACCACAAGCCTGTTTGCTTATCCTGCACTTGTGTTATAGCCGTTGCAAAACGGTGAAGGATATTGATAAGCTCTTTCTGCTGCGGATTATCTTTCGGAAAATTTTGCAATACATCAACCAAACCCATTCCATACCAACCCATTGCCCTTGCCCAAAAGTTTGGCGAAAGGCTTGTTTGTTTATTGGCCCATTTCTCTTTGCGTGATTCATCATAGCCATGGTATAGCAAGCCGGTATTGGGATCGCGGGCTTTCTTTTCCATAAGAATGAACTGTTGCGCTATATCATTGTAGTCAGCATCTTCATGAAAGGTATTGGCATATTCTGTGTAAAATGGCTCTGTCATATAGAGGCTATCAAGCCACATTTGGTTCGGATAAATTTTCTTGTGCCAAAAACCTTTTTCGTTTGTACGTGGCTGTGAGTTCAGTTGCTTTCGCAAGATTTCTACCGCATTGAAATATTTCTTTTTGCCGGTTACATTATATAGCAGTAGCAAATCCCTTCCAGGGGTAATATTGTCAAGCGTTAGATTGTCAAATTTATACGAGCGGATATTGCCGCTATCATCCAAAAAAAAGTCCATGCTCTTTTGGATGTAGTTAAAATATTTTCCATCTCCTGTTGCCTTCCAGAGGCCCTGTATTCCTTGCAAGATTACATCCTGGTCATAGGCCCATTTTGCAGGCTTGCCTTCCAATGAAAGAGAATCTTTCCATATATGCATTACAGTTGCCGCCATATCCTGTGAATATGAATGCTGGCTCTGTGCATTTGCCATGAGAGAAATTGTTATTATAAGAAAAAGGCTAAAGAAAATTTTCATCCGTCCATGACATTTTTGTTTTAATGAATTGGTCTTTATTTGGATTTTATAGCGGGATCTAATTAATTTTTAAAGACGTTTCTTTCGCTCCGAATCCGAACTGGACTTTTGCTTTGCTGCATCTGTAGCGGAATTTACCATAGAAATATTGCCTGCTCGTTTACCGCCAATCCTGAATAATAATTCAGCAGGCGCCGGAAAAATAAACTTGTCAAATGACACATCATTGCTATTTGAAATATCAGCGACAGGATCAATATCATTGGTTATTAACTTCACGTTTTTAAAATGAACGCCCGTTGCTTCACTTATGTCAATTCCCTTATCAGCCTTTATAGTCATGTTGCTCAAATAAATATTGGCAATATGCATTTCGGGCAAGCCTCTTGTAAAGACTGTTTTTCAAAACGACCGGCCCCGTGAGCCAAATGCCTGGAGGAATTACGACGCCGCCGCCACCCTTTTTATTACAGATGCTGATCGCATCATTTATACTTTTTGTATTCAGTGTAACACCATCAGCCTTCCCTCCAAAATTTACAATATTGAAACTCTCTTTTCTAAAAAAGAGACATTTAACTGCGGGTAAGTTATTGCTTTGAGCATTGATTTGAGAAAGCCCGGCTAGAAATAAACAAATTAAAATGAGCTTTTTATAATCCATAATATGTACTTACAATTCAACAATTGTAACCCCATATTTGGAAAATGCAAACCCAATTCGTTTATTTATTTACGCAAACGTTACCGAAAACGATGCCGGTAATTTTTGATTCTGAAAATGATTGAAAATTTTAAATAAACTGAAATGAAAACAGCCGATAATAATCGGCTGAGTCAATAATTTAGAGAGATAAAAAGGGTGGTTCAAATTTCAGATGGCACGGATGGCCTATAATCAACTGCCCATACTATTGTAAAAACTTATTGCTTTAAGAAAGTCAGGCTCCTTTTTTACTTTTAATTTATTTTCTTTTACAAAAGCTTCAACTTCTTTTTTCTTATCGGCAGTCAAGTCATCAAGCGTGGAGGAACTAAATTTTATGGGAGTGGCTACCTTATTTATTAAAGCATATTGGTTAGTGTGCAGCGTATACTTTCTTGTGTTGTTGACAATACCATTTGAATAGTTTTCCCCTTCCGGCTTTTTTTCATAAGTTTTAAAAATGGTTATTTTTCCGGTATCAAGAACTTCGACAAAATTATCAGATTCAGGGTCAACGTTATTTCTAAAATCCATTACAGAATTTGGATTATTTGGATCGCTGTAATCAAAAATTTTTATCTCGGTAACATTGTCCCAAAATTCATAAATAGAATCGCCCACCGCATAAAGAAACTTATTGCGTTGTGCATCTAAATTCATTTTATCAAGAGGATAAGTCTCTCCATTGTTCAATCTTACTTCTCCCCTTCTCCAATTGTCAAATATCAAAGGACTTCCTTCAACATTGTTATCAGCTTTTGTAGTAACCTTCAGGCCCTGAAATGGGGCTTGCAGCACGTTTGGAGACATAGGAGCCTGAGCAAAGGCAAGGGTAATAAAACAAGATGATAAAAGCGTTAGGACTAATTTGCGCATAGATATTTTTTTATTGTAGATATAATTGTAAAAGCTTAAAGTTATTCAGTATTTACTTAAGTATTAAAAACAAGCAACCAATCTTTACTCTATATGATCTGTTTTTTATTATAATTAACAACTTTATGGCCTCAGGAAAAAACAGTAACGAGAGTTCTTCCGAAAAGTTTGGCTCGCGCTATAATTTTTTTTCTGAGGCGTAAAAATAATGTCTTTTTTTCTTCAGTATAATATGTACAGAATCTATTATTTTTAAAAATTATTGTCCGGCTAACTCAATGAAAACCGCGATGGTATAGGCCTCGCCCCCAACCCCCTCTCCAAAGGAGAGGGGCCGTGAAACTTAATACCAGCAAGTGTTTCATTGAAATTGACAAATTTTATTCGGACAATAATGATTTTTAATCATACATCTCAAATGCTCAAAATTGGTTTAACAGGCGGTATTGGTAGCGG
>JALYYM010000600.1 GCA_030946565.1 Bacteroidota bacterium
TCAGTGATGTAAACATTTTTACAAACGAATTGCATGTTTGCATTCCTTAACAATACCCCTGGTAATAAGCCACTCTCACAAAGTATTTGAAAGCCATTACAAACACCGAATACCTTTCCTCCTTCATTTGCGAAGCTGATCACCTGCTGCATCATAGGGCTGAACCTTGCGATGGCGCCACACCGCAGGTAGTCGCCATAGCTAAACCCTCCCGGCAGTACGATACAATCTTCACTCTTAAACATTGATAGGTCCTTATCCTTATGCCACAAGGGTATTACTTCTACATTCATATCGTTTCCTAGCGCATGTATCATGTCTCTATCACAATTAGAACCGGGGAAAACAACTACACCAAATTTCATAACGATTCATTTTTTATAAAGGTAATTTACCTGCGTTTACAATTTGAAATAAGTAATATAGATTACAAAAGCGGCCATTATCCAATGCAATAAAGCGGCTACCCATTTTTTTTTCATATAAAAAAAAGCAGAGGCAATAAATGCTGAAAGCGGCACAGTTGCCAATAGCCAATACTCAAGGCTATGGCTATTATTAATGAATGGCACAAACAGGGCAACGGCCAGGTAAAGTGATAACAGGCCCCAGCTTTTTCTCACCTGCACTATCTGTCTTCTCGCATTGAGCTGAACGAAAAAAGCACCTGCAGCAGCAACGGCAAGCACCAGCACAATGCCCACATATTCAGTATTATTTTTTGCAAATAATGGTGAGTTTATTTTTATGCCCGGCACCTGGAAACTGTATAAGGTGTCTGCTAAAAAAAGCCAGGCAAATAAAAAGTACCAGGGAGTGAGTATGCCCAGCAGCGGTGTCAGCCATTCCGCAATTCTTGGCGGCCTTGTGAGTATTAGCCCAAAAATGATAAGGATGGCAAATGCAAGAGAAGGAAAATAAAAGAACGTGCTTACGCCTATTGCCAGGCCGATATTAAACAGGGTTGATTTAATATTTTGATTATTATATAATGTGCTCATTTTAGCCCAAACCCAAATGATCAAAGTGTTAATTATCATTGGAGCACTCAGCACATTCCATTCTATGAAAAATGAAGTTATCAGTAAATAGCTCATACCCGGCAGGTAATTTGGCTTTTGCATAAGCTTCCTGTTATTCAACAGTTGATTGAAACTTATTGCCTGTGTATATAGCAGCAAATACATTATTATGGTATAGATAACGGGGAAAGGATCAAAGGCGGGCTTTAGCAAAAGTAAAAGCCGGTTAAAAAGAAAACCGTCTGTTTTTTGTATTACCGGTATTTGTGGAGAAATAAACCAGGCAAGTTTTAAAAGCAGCCCGTATACAAAAAGCATGAAAGTATTAAATGGATTGTTGGCCCGGAAAATCCCTGTCACAAATGAGAGTTGAATTGAAAATTCAAAAGTAGAAAATTAAAATTAGGTATGTGCAGTTAGTTGTCTTTGGGCATTGGGTCATTGGTCATTGAGTCATGGGTCATTGGGGTCATTGGGGTCATTGGTCATTGAGTCATTGGGGGGCATTGAAAAATATATTGAACTATGCAAAGCTGATTGCCTGACTGCTGATTGCTGACTATTGACTATTGACTATTGACTACTGACTATTGACTATTGAAAGCTGATTGCTGATCGCTGACTGCTGAAAGCTCACCGCTTCTCAATAATCAATCTTTGCAAAGCAGATATAATTTCTGTAAGTACATGGAATTATTATTTGGTGAGAGCTTACCTGCTTGGCATATCGCGGCATAAATTCATAACCCCTGTCCAGGCTATGCAGCGGTGGATACCTCGTTATCTTTCCGTCCGGGGAAATGCTTTGGTCATTGATGAGCTGGTTGCGCCTTTCAAGTTCATTAAAGATAAAATGCAATTCGCCGCCGGTTACGATGGTGTTATACGAAAGATAATTGTCTGTATTATCATCGAATTGCGACTTACGAATAACATTGCTCCACACCAGGTTTCCTTTATCATCAAGATTAAGGATAATAATATTATCATAATAATACCTTACCTGCGAGTTTGAATTAAAATAATTTCTCGGACGTAGTGAATACCAATACGATGATGGGGAATAGAGATAATAAGAGTTATAAGAATACGGATAGCCGTACAAATAATCATAGCGGTTCCAGGGATTACCGCGGGATTGGGTTGAATGATCTTCAGCAGCCAAAATAAACCCGCCATCTTTTTTAAGAATCACATCGCGTATAAAAAAATCGTTTAACGCGTACCTTAATGCGCCATCCGTTTTCGCCTCAGCCCGTACGGAATCTTTTAATTCTGCAAAATTTTGAGATATAAAATCATTAGAGTTTTTATCCCACACGGCTGTGTACAAGCCTTCTACATTACCACGCTTTTTACCATAATAAAGCGAGTTTATCAAATAATGATTATTCACATTATCTACCTTAAGCTTTATCTCATCAAGATAATTGCCCGCGAAATTCAATTGCTTTGCCTGGAAAATATCTCCCATGGGCGCCTTGGTAATTAAATCTGCCGATTCTAAAAAATCCCTGGAATTTGATTTTGTACCTTTTGTAAAAACGAAGGTTCCATCATTCGTTACAAAAAAATCGCTGAGGGCAGATCTGTGTTCATCATAGTCAGTATTTATTCTTGATTTATGCATCAGCCGAAGGCTATCATTAAAGAGAAGCGTAGTAAAATTGAAATTATCATTCTTCTTCTGGATCTTATAGATCATGATCTTTGATTTGTCTTCGCTGTTCACAGTGCTGTAAATTTTATTATCCGCAAAAAAACTTATAAAAGTAGTATCAAGTTCCACAGGCTCTTTCAGCACGTTGCCTTCGCCGTCTATTTTAGCAGCCATGCAATAAAGAATACTTTTCTTTTGGTATTGATAAATCAAATAAGCAAAATCAGGATAAGCGATAAAGTCAACATTTAATGTTTTATCAGGAATGAAGTCAAGATCAACCCGCTGCTTAAGCTTCATGTTATTATCATAAACACTTACAGCAAAACGGTTCCTTATATTTTTGTACACCAAAATGTTACCGCTAATTTTGCCGATTATTTCAAAATCCAGGTTGCGTGCATCATCAGATTCGGGCTCCGAGTAAGTTATTGTTTGAGCAAAAACATTTTGTAAAAAGAAGGCAAAAAGAAAAAACAAAACAAAGTTCTTCATATATGGTTATTATTAAAATAAATTTATGTAAGATTGAAAATTATAGTCTGCGAAGGAATTAAAGTATTATTCACGACATATCTAATCTACAATAAAATATTATGCCTATAGTTTTAATATCGGGTGGCACAGGCCTCATCGGCACAAATTTAACACGACATTTAACGGAGCAAAATTATGAGGTAATTATCTTATCCAGGGAAAGAGGAAGAACTTCTGGCAACCGCAAAGTTTCTTATGCTTATTGGGACACCAAAAAAGGGGAAATAGATATTGACGCTATTAAAAAAGCAGATCACATCATACATCTTGCCGGCGCCGGGGTAATGGACAAAAGATGGACGGAAGAATTTAAAAAGCGAATAGTTGACAGCAGGACCAAAAGCAGCGAGTTACTAATAAAAGCGCTTAGAGAAAACGGCCATCATGTAAATTCATTTATATCAGCTTCCGCCATTGGCTGGTATGGAGCCGATCCTCAACCATTAGTACACAAAGACGGGTTTATTGAAACAGACGCTGCCGACACAAATAGTTTTCTTGGAGAAACCTGTGTGCTCTGGGAGGCCAGCGTGGAGCCGGTAAAAGATATTGGTATCCGGCTGGTCAAACTTCGTACAGGCGTTGTATTAAGTAACGAAGGCGGCGCTTATAAAGAATTTAAAATGCCATCAAAGTTTGGGATTGCCGGTATAATAGGTAATGGCAAACAAATAATAAGTTGGATACACATAGATGACATAAGCCGGATGTACATAGAGCTTATGGAAAATGAATACGCAAGCGGAAGCTATAATGGTGTAGCGCCCGGCCCCATTAGTAATAAGACAATGATGTTGCAAATCGCCGAAGCTTTAAAGGGCAAATTTTTTATTCCCATGCACGTGCCTGAATTTTTGTTGAGACTGGGCTTGGGCAAGCAAAGTACCGAAATACTAAAGAGTACTACAGTAAGCGATAAAAAAATAAAAGGGCTTGGGTTTACATTTTTATATCCAACTATTGAGGCAGCAGTGGAGGCGTTAGCAGCGGAAAAGAATTAACGTAAAAGTTTACTATTTTATAGCAGCGATTTTATTTTATTATAATCAATAAGTCACGATTTCCTAAACCTTTAAAATATCTAATTTAGAAAAACTAAAATCTTCGTTTGGTGAAATAATATACCCGGTATTTTCAATTTCTTTTATAAAAGGATTATTCTCTGCATTATCATTCAAACTAAATGGATGCAGTTCGATATTTTTAAAAATACGGCGAAGTGGCGCTACCTTCTCCACGATCGTGAAGTATGGATCTGTGAATGAGGCACTCCACACTGCTAAATCTATATCACTGTATTGATGCGGCTTTCCCTTTACATAGCTTCCAAATAAAATAGCTTTTGAAAAGGAAATCTCAGTTCGGACAATGCCTTCAAATAGCCGTTTATTTCTTGGACAATGCCTTCAAATAGCCGTTTATTTCTTCTTCGGTATCTTTTCTTCTAACCATTTTTTTAATCTTTCAACTTTATCAATTTGATCATTGAGATATTTGGCGCAGAATGATTTTCTAAAGAAAATAGATTCCCGATTTCCTACAAATCATCATTCTGAAATTTTTTCATCGCGAAAAAATAATAGCCGGCAATGTAAACTAGACTTCCAATCACCAATATATATTGGCTCGGTGCGTCTTTGTAAAGAACCTTATTGCCAAACGGTATTGGCAGCATAACGTCAGTCACCTGCAAAGGCAAAAAATAACCAAGCGGGCTCAGCTCTAATTTCAAATTTATAAGCATGGATATAACGAATTCAAATATTAGCCCGAATAAAAAGAAAACAGCAATAGCTACCCCGCTCTTCCTGAAGAGTACGGCAAGGAACATGGCAAAAGTTATATAGGCCACTGTTTGAATAAAAATAAATCCTACATTTTCAATTCCTGAAAAACTAAAATGTGATCCTGTAGTGATAGAGCCGAAAAGTAATGCAACAAGGAAATTAAAAAATGTAGCTATCACACAAAAGAGAATCGCAAATACAAATTTTACAGTAACAAATTGGCCGCGTGTCCATCCATCAATAATATTTTGCCGGTGCGTTTTATAATTAAATTCGTTTGTCAGCAGCATGATGAAAAGTATGCCGGGAAAATAAAGCAGCCAACTGCTCATCCAGCCAACAGTTTGCCACACTTTTGGGAAAGCATAAGGGCTTCCAAATAAAATTTGACTTTGTGGCATAGATTCAACGGTCAATTCATTTACATAATAGCCGGTGTAGTTAATACCAAGAATGGCAAAAGAATAAAGAATAGAAAATATCCAGAAGGCCTTATAATTTTTTACTTTAAGCCATTCAATTTTCAATAAATGTAGCATGCCGTTTTTTAATTATTCGTGAGTTCAAAAAACCTGGATTCAAGGCTTTTCTTTTTTAGCAAAAGATGGTTAAGCACAATACCGTTGTTGAAGCAGTAATTATTTATTGCAGCCAGGTCGGCAGTATTTACCGGCACAAAGATTTTTATGTATCCACCCTCTTTTACAACCCGGGCATTTGCATCCATTTTTTGCAAAGCCAGCATCAGTTTTTCATTATCAGTTGCCGCCGCTTCCACCATGTCTTCATTGGATAAAATTTCATTTACATTGCCCGTGGTAATTAATTCGCCGGTTTTTAAAATGGCTACATGTGTGCAAACTTTTTCTACTTCATCAAGCAGGTGGCTCGCCATAATAATGGTTTTTCCCTGTGCGTGCAACTCCTTCATAAGGCTTCTAATTTCAGCAATACCTACCGGGTCGAGGCCATTTGCCGGCTCGTCAAACACAAGTACACCGGGGCTGCCCAGCAGGCAAGAAGCGATGGCAAGCCTTTGCTTCATCCCTAAAGAATAAGTGCTGAATTTAGAATCTTTTCTTTTGGTCAGATCTACCATATCAAGCACCTTTGGAATGTCTTCCTTGCCATGCTGTTTTATTTCTGCGGCAATCTCCAGGTTTTTCACGCCCGATAAATAATGATAAAAATTAGGTGTTTCAAGTAAAGTCCCGATTTTCTTTCGATGATGTTCTGTTGGCGCTTCATCAAATAACCGGTAGGTGCCTGACGTTGGCTTTATCACGTCCATAACTGTTCCCAGCAAAGTAGTTTTACCACTGCCAGTTGGGCCAAGTATTCCAAAAACTGATCCCTCGGGCACAGAAAAATTTACATTATTGAGCGCACGTATCTTCCCATAAGATTTGGATAAATGCTCAATTGATAATACCGGCATAGGCAATAAAATTATAAGAAGAATATTTTGATGGCACAAACGCAATAATTACAAT
>JALYYM010000601.1 GCA_030946565.1 Bacteroidota bacterium
TACAATTTTAAAGATATAATGCACCCTATTGACACCTATAACTGGAGCAGCGAGGGCTGGGGTATTACTAATGATGGCAACGACCTTATCATCAGTGATGGTTCTTCCAAATTATATTTTGTACAGCCCGATGAAGCAAAAAAAGAAATGAAAACTATTAAAGTAATTTCTGTTGCTGATAATCATGGAGAGCTGGATAGCCTTAACGAGTTAGAATATATTAATGGGTACGTTTTTGCCAACAGATGGTACAATAATAATATTATTAAAATCGACACAGCAAACGGACACGCCGTCGGCGTACTAAATTTTGCAGGCTTGTTACAACAATACGACCCTAATGACCAGGTGAAAGAAGATGCTGTACTGAACGGGATTGCCTACGACAGTTCCGAAAACAGGCTTTACATTACCGGCAAGCACTGGCCAAAAATGTTTAAGATAAAGTTGAACCCCTAATGAACCCCTAACCCCTGAAGTGGAATATAGGCATTGCTTATTCTGTCGCTGCAACAACCTTGGTATTGATTTTCAAACCTGCATTGCTTTGTTGGAATGGGAGGCAACATAAATTGTCGAGCTGCATTTTTTTATGTTCATCATTGCTTTGCTATTGGAAACCATGCCATTTAAAAATGCAAGTGTAGGATTGGCTTTTCCGGTTTTGTATTTTTCGCTTAATAAGCTCACATAAAAACTGTCATACCACATTGGTTTTATCGAATCAATAGAAAGGCCATGCAAGTTTAAAAGTTCCATCATAGCCTTTGGCGAAAAATGATATAAATGACGCGGAACATCATAAGCTGCCCAATTTTCCCTATAAACATCTTCATCGTAAGATGTATAGTTTGGAACTGCGATAAAAATTTTACCGCCAGGCTTAAGCAAATTATTTATTTGATTAATATATCCATGCAAATCGTGTACATGCTCAAGCACATGCCACATAGTAATCGCATCGAAACTGCCGGGAGCAAGTGAATATAATTGTTCAGAAGAGTTGAGCCTCAAACCGTAAAGCTTAAGTGCTCTTTCCCTTGCCGCTTCATCAGGTTCAAGGCCCGTTGCCTGCCATCCTGCATGTTGCATCGTATGTAAAAAAGCGCCCGTTCCGCTTCCTATATCAAGAACGTTTCCTTTATTTTTCCCGGTCATTTTTTTCACCAGGTTCTTCTTTTTTAAAAGCGTTCTTTTTCGCACACGATGGTACATTTTGTTTATAAATCCTTCGCTGGTATCGCTATGCGAAATATAATTTTCTGATTGATAATAACGAGAAATGTCTTCCGCTTCCGGAACAGATTGTGTAAAGCGGAGCGTGCAGTGTTTGCACTCCCATATCTCGAAGTCTTCCAGGGACACTGTATAGTCCTTTACAGTAAGAACAGGCAGAATATTTTTGCTACGGCATACCGGGCATGAATCGTACACAATCATTGTTAGCGCTTCGTGCAAAGAAAATGCAAAATCTTTAATGTAGGGACAGGTCGCGTACGGTAGGGACAGGTCGCGACCTGTCCGTACACGTACACGCCAACCAGATTTTTAGTTTTTATTTATATTTAATTTGAATGAATTTTACCGGCGAATGAACATCGCAGCTATAAAAGAAAAAATAAGAAGTGTCAGTGTATTCATACCTGTGAGATTTCATTTAATATTATTGATAGCTGTGCTTATCCTTGCGGCCAAATGGTTAAGAGATAACAACGCCCTTCCGGAAACATCACGCACCGCAATTATTAATCTCTTCATCACCGTTACCTTTTGGTTTGCACTGGCCATTCTTATAGTTTCATTTCTCAGTGCTTTTATTCCATGGATTTTATTTTTGTTAAACAAAAAAAATAACAGAAGCAGCCTGAAAATAAAAGTTGCCGAAAGAGATAATAAGCCCGATGATAAACAGCAGGTGCAAATTGAAATTGCCAATGTAATGAAGCCCTTGTTTGGCTATGTGCGACTGCGCCTTTTTTATGATGGTCAAAATATTTCCCAAAAATTTTCGCCCATTCCTGCGGAAAGAAAAAAGAGATTTTTTTCAACAAACATTAGTGGTTTATACAACTGGCCACTCAGGCACATAAAAGAATACGACATCAACAACAGCATTATTTATTTCGAAGATTTTTTCCAGTTCTTTTCTTTCGCATTGCAGTTTCCTGTAAGCAGTAACTTCTTCGCAAATCCGCCACGTTTTGAAACAAATAATTTTATAGCACGTCCTAAAAAAACAGAAGATACCAACACAAGGATTGAAGAGATGAGAAAGGTAGAAGGAGAATTTCTCAATTATAAAAATTTTGAAAACAATGATGATGTAAGACGAATTGTTTGGAAGATTTACGCAAAGAATAAAGAACTTGTAGTTCGTGTTCCTGAAACCAATGATCCTTATGCATCGCACATTTATTTCTATGCGTCTTTTCATAATGCACTAAGCAATGATGTTTACGAAGAATTTAATACCGTATTCCTCGATTATTTTAAAACCATTACCTGGAATAGCTATGAGCAATTAAGCCGGCAGAATGCTTTAATAAAATTCATTCCTGATCAACAAACGAAAACGTATTATTCCGATGATCCGTTACAAAAAATAAAATACTTTGTCAGTACAGCACATTGGCAAAAGCAAAATGACCTGCTTCAATATTTTAATATATTGAGCGCCTCGGTACTTTGTATCTCATCATTCAGCAATGCTGACCAGATAGAGGAAATACTTGAAAAAGCTGGCAAGGAACTGGTAATAGTTTTTGTGCAGTTGACCAACAGCTTCGAAAAAATAAGAATCAATACCTGGCTGCAGTGGCTTTTTATAAAGCCTGAAAAAAATAGCACAGATAAATTAAAACTTGCATTCAATCTTTCCCCCTTAAAAAGAAAGGTGCTCGACAATGAAAAAAGAATAACGACTTTATTGAATAAAAGTGAATATGAAGTATTGGTTATTTGAAGTCTTTAGGTGGGTTAGTGTCTGGCCACTGGAGCGGCCTGACACCTTTGAAGCAATCTTTATTCATTAAAAAGAAAAATTCTTGACAATAAAAAACCATAATGGATTTATTGCATAAAAGTGAATGTGAAGTGTTGATCATCTGAAATGGTTTGAAGTAGGTGTCTGGCCACTGGAGTGGCCTGACACCTTTGAAGCAGCACACACAATTTTAAATGCGTATAAACAAAAAAGAGAGTTATTAATTGAAACGAATAAAAAACGATAAAGTCATTCTTCTTCGGAAAGAGCCTGTCCCGATTTTTCGGGAAGTTCGGGTGAGGTCAATAATCGGCGAGCTCCTCTTGCTAATACTACCTTCTATAATTATAGGCGCCTACATCCTATGGCATCTCAATGAATATTATTCAGTACTGGAAAATCAATGGATAACCGAAACTATTTTTTTAGCAACAGGCCTTATCGCCGGAACTATTTTTTACAATTTTCGCTTCAGGTTTATCACCACCATATTACCATTGCTCTTGCTGTTATTTATCATCAGTAAAATAGTAAGCAACACTTTCACCGGCGAATTCACTGCATTTTATGCGATCACTAAGTTTTATATTTTCTCTTTTCTATTCATGGCCGGCTGGTTTGCCGGTTGGGGCCTTGCAAGATTGCGATGGTTTCCTATAGTGCTTTCTGCCTTATTGATGCTTATACAAATAATAGTTGTAAGCAATACAACAGATATCACTGCACATAAATTAATTGCTGCTTTTGCGCCGGTGCTTTTGTTTGCCTTCTACATTATTTATACCGCGGAGCTTGTAAAAAATATGAATAAAGATGAACCAAATATTGTTTGGTTCATTTCAAAAAAATTAATTGGCTTTGGCCTTGTTGCAGGTCTTGTCCTCTTGCTGATCTTTTCATTTTTTAAAAAAGATTTTAAGGCAATAGAAAAACAATATGGCGGAGATGCACCTAAACAGGAAGGGAATGCGGAAAGCCTTACTAAAGAAAATAAAGACGGTACCGTTAGTAATAAAAAAGAAATGGGTCTTAGTGGCGGGAGAAAATCTACCAAAGAACTCGTATTCATTGCGAAGCTTGATAACTATTTCCCCAACTCTGAAATGCCTAACCCGCTTTATTTTACGTACGACTATTATACAAAGTTTGATACGCTTACACAAACGCTGGAAGTGGATAGTTCGATGCCATCCAATGATTTATTCCAGCCTGATCCTTCAAAAATTCCAATGTATTTTACGCAAACAGATTCTTCTGTGATTGATAGTGCCAAAGGTTTTTTGAAAAGAAAAGTAGTAAGTACAGAAGTATATAAAGCATTGCTTTCACCCAAAGAATTTTTAGCGCCAAGCACCGCATTCTTCTGCCAGCCTATCGCTGTGGAGAAAGAATACAAGCAACAATTTAAAAGCGCCTATCGTGCTAAAATGTATGTGAGCGATCTTAACAGCGCTTACTTTGTTTACAATCCTGCGGGCAATAAAGAACTCGAAGACTTTCAGAAATCCCGCTTTGATGAATTAAGAAAAGTTAGTGACTGGAGCAAGGAAGATTCCGCATTCATGCGCTATTATACCTTCATTCCAAGAGGTGAAGATTTCGATTCAGTAAGAGTTTTGGCACATCAGATAACTAAAAGTGCCTATACTCCAATTGATAAGATAATTGCTGTAAGAAATTACTTTTTAAGCAA
>JALYYM010000603.1 GCA_030946565.1 Bacteroidota bacterium
TTGCAAAATTCATAACGCCCCATTTTAGTTGCGCTTCATTATTGAAGCCTCTCTCGCCTGCGCCATGTAAAAATATAATTAGCGGTGTGCTGCGCAATGGGTCATTATCCGGGTCCAGCATCCTGTAGCGCAATGTATCGCCGGAAGCGCTTATGTATTGCCGTGAATTAAAGCGTTCTATTTGCGCAAAACTTTTGTTGACTGATAAACAAAAAGCAAGACAGAAAAATGAATAAACAAGTTTTTTAAAAAAATTCATAAGTATATGTTTTGTAGGATGAAAAATTTGGTGAAAGTAAATTTGCAGTAAAATGTTTGGCATCTGCCCCGATTCGTGTCTCAAGAACCGAATGGAAAAATTAAAAATAATTTATAAGTCACGAAAACGGGACCGAGCTTACTGATAAGCTATTTCAAAAAAGCTAAACGCTCCGGGCGCTGTGCCGTTCTGCACCAGGCCCAGCCTTGGGCTCCGGTCCCAGGGTGGCAGAAAATCGCCTTTATAATACCCGGCATTAGTGGCAATCTCTTTCCAATGTTTTCCATCTTTGCTCCAATAAAACTGTATTTGATAACCGCTTTTTACCTTCATCTTCAATTGCACCGGGCCGTTTCCGCTTAACTTTTCTTCTTTCAAAACCGACCGCTTCTCTTTTCTTACTTCCCATACCTGAACCATGTTTTCCGTTACACCAATACCCACCGATTGTCCCGCATCGCCATACAGCACCAGGCCTTTCAACGAAGCATTTTGATTGATTACTTCGGTTGTCATTTCATAGTTGCCGGTAATGGGCCGAACCGTTAAAACCGTGCCGGTAAGATTATCAGTAGTAGTTTGCCCGGAAAGGTACAAGTTACCTTTTTCAATTTTAGTTACCGGCTGCGCATGGCGGAAATCCCATTGCCACGAAATGGATAAGCCGGGTTTTGAAAAATCGTCCCTGAAATTTTTTTTGATATTTGCCTTCTCTCCCAATGGTTTGATACCGGGCCAGCCGGTTGATGAATTCCAAACCACTTCGCCCAGCATTCCCTGCCGGCCGGTAAATACATCCGCCGTTTTATTGTAAGCATGATACATGTAATAATCCCTTCCTTCTTTGGAGGTAACAATAGTGCCGTGGCCGGTGCATTTCCAATCTTCAGTTTCGGAAAGAACCGGGTTGGCTGAAAACTTTGTATATGGGCCTTTCAGAGAAGAGGACCTTGCCACTTCAACCTTGTAACTGCAACCTCCGCCGCAGCAACCGCCCACCGAATAAAACAGGTAATAGTAACCACCGCGCTTTACAACGCACTGCCCTTCGAGGCCCTGCTTTCCCTCATCCCGCAACAACATAAACGGCTCTCCTGTTATTTTCAAACCATCGTCCGACATACGGGCGCCCAAAATTTCAATCGGCCTCTGGTCCAATCCATAAGCTTTCCAGGTGAGAAACAGTTCCCCTTTGTCTTCAATCACAAAGGGATCGATGGCTTCTTTGCCGAACTCCAACAGAATGCCTCTATCAGTAAACCCTTTGGCCGGATCCTTTGAAGTAGCTACGCCGATGCAGGAGATGCCATCGCTTTTTTTACGGGCCACGTAAAAAACATAATAGGTTCCCTTCCAGTAAAAAAGCTCAGGCGCCCAAAACGAAGCAGCCGCCCAGGCAGGCGTTTGCTTTAGTACATAACCGGTTTGCTTCCAATTGAACAAGTCAGTAGATTGGAAAAGCGGAAAATGCGGCGCCCATTCTGACGAGGTTCCCGTGGCATAATAAACATTGCCCCTCCTGATGATCGAAGGATCGGCAAAATCACCGGGAATTACCGGAACTTCTTTGCGGCTACTGTCTTCCACCAACGCCGCAATGGCGATGTGCTCAACGTTACGCCCCTGTACGTTAATGTAAGAAAGGTCTTTTTCTACCTCTCCAAAAAAATAAGAAACCGGCAGCCACAAAAGCAGGAAAATAGATAAAGTCCCGTTTATCTTTTTCACCAAATTGTTTATATTTTTTCCTTTCATATTAGTTTATTAACGGTGGTTAATTTAGTTTTCGACAATACGCTTAGCGAAGCCCGCACTCGCATGCAGTAATAATAAAAAGAAGAAATAGTTTTTTCATGATAAAGTTTTTAATCGTTTATACCAAGCAAATGTAAAGGAACTCTGATCGCCTGCGGCCTGTAGTATTCGGGGTTAAAATTATTATTTATACAATTCACAATGCAAGGCCCGTAATCGTTAATTGCATAATGCACCAGCAATTCATCTTTATCATTAATGCAATCAGGGTGTGCAATGGGCAAATAAAAAAATGGATAATGCCCCTGCAATGTATCATCAATTGTATAAATAATTTTTGATTCAGAAACGGGCCTTGCAATTTATCACTCACCGGGGCGTAAATATTTTTACCGCCCATCGCCTTCCAACAGCACCACGATAAAGGGTGGTTTTTAAAAGACTCGCAAGCTATCACAGATTCTGTTTTCGCGGCAGCGAAGAAAACCCTTTTATCAATGGAAAGAAAGATGCATATCTTGAGTTACAAGAAAAATTTGCACTTGAAAAATTGCAAAAGAAAATGAATGACATGACGAAAAAGATGTATGCGCTTGCACAACCTGTGGTGCATATAATCATTATTGCAAAAATTGATTAATTAAAATTTTAATAATAAAGATGAAAGTAAAATCAGCCTTCTTTTTATTTTTTATACTATCATTTTCCATTGCAAAAGCCAATGTAAAACTGCCGGTATTATTTCAAAGCAATATGGTATTGCAGCGTGATAAGCCCTGCAACATCTGGGGCACGGCAGATAATGGCGAAACAGTTTCCATATCTTTTAACAACGAAAGTTATTCAACAAAAGCAGTTAATGGAAAATGGAAAATAACATTGCCCGCGCAGGCAGCCGGTGGCCCTTATCAAATAATTATTAAAGGAAATAATACCATTGAATTAGATGATGTTTTGTTTGG
>JALYYM010000617.1 GCA_030946565.1 Bacteroidota bacterium
GGGCTAAGCATGAAGGTTTTGTAAAATGCAGTGTTAGCGCTCCTAACCCGCAAATCAGCATGAAGTACCACCAACGGTTCATGAATTGCATCAATGATTGCTTCGGCATAGGCCAAAGCATCTTTCAGTTCCTGGATTTGTAAATGAGCACCTTTAAGTAAAGGCATATAAAATATTATATAACAAGTTTCATAAAATTATTATTTACGGCAAAGAATACTGCGTTTTAAAACTAACGGCTCGGGCCAAACAGATACCAGGAAAATTCTGTGCATATTCTGTAGAAAATTACGATACATTTATAAGAATGTCAACACATATAATAATAAAGACAAACAAATTTTATTTGTATAGATTATTAAAAGGGCTGCCCATCTTTACACAGAATGAAATATTATTCGGTAGAAAAATTCGAAAAAATTAGAAGTTCGCTTATTAGTTTCCTTTTTTGTATGCTTGAGTAACCTCGTCGAGGCGGTTAATAAATTTTGAGACATCGGGGTCGTAGCCATACCCTTCGGGGGCGAGGCGTTTCTCATTACCATCAAGGAAAAAATAATACGGTTGTGTATTTGCATTATACTTTGACACCTGAAGGTCTACATTTTTATCACCTAATGTTTCAATGTTTTGGTTCAATGCCTTAGAGTAATATTGCTCGCTTTTTTGCAGGTCAACATTGTGCACATCCACATACAATGAGACTATTACAAAATCCTCTTTTAGCCGCTTCATGACGGCAGGGTCGCTCCACACCTGCCCTTCCATCTTCCGGCAGTTTACGCAATTGATACCTGTAAAATCAAGCATCAGCGGCTTGTGTAATTTTCTTGCGACCGCCAGCGCTTCATCATAATCAAAGTAAGTAACCATGCCATATTTAATTACCACATCCGGCTCATAAATATGCATTTGATCATAGTATTTTACCGGGTGCGGCAAATCTGAAAGGGCGTGCGCCGTATCACTGTTGTGATAATTTCCGGAAGGAGCAGCTACTGTAAAATCCTGTGTTCCCATGGGCGGTAAAAATGCGCTGATACCTTTGAGAGGCGCGCCCCAAAGGCCTGGCACCATATATACAGCCAGTGAAAACGAGGCAATTGCAAAAAATAATCTTGGAACGCTTATGTATGGGATATCAAAATCATTTTTTGGCAATTCATCATCGTGATGAAATTTTATTTTACCAAGAAGATAAATTCCCAGCAAGGTGAAAATAACTATCCATAAAGTGATAAAAACTTCCCGGTCAAGCAAACGCCAACCCTTTGAAAGATCGGCATTGGATAAAAATTTTAATGCCAATGCTAACTCCAGAAATCCTAGTGTCACCTTTACTGCATTGAGCCAACCGCCTGCCTTTCCGAGCACGTTTAATTTACCCGGGAAAAACGCGAAGAGCGCAAAAGGCAATGCAAGTGCAAGCGAAAAACCAAACATACCAACAAGCGGCCCGAAATAATTGCCTCGTGCAGCGAGCACCAATAAATTGCCAATGATGGGACCCGTGCATGAAAATGAAACTACGACCAGTGTAAGGGCCATAAAAAATATTCCGAGGAAACTTCCGCTACTTGCCTTACTGTCTGCTTTGGTTGACCATGAGCCTGGCAGCTCAATATTAAATGCACCCAAAAAAGAAATTCCAAATAAAAGAAATAGTGCAAAAAATATGAGATTGGCAATCCAGTTTGTAGCAAGATTATTTAACGCTGCAGGCCCGAATATTAATGTAATTAAAAACCCCAGTAAAGTAAATATTACAACGATAGATGTAGAATAATAAACTGCATTGCGAATGCCTTCTGCTCTTGTTTTACTTCGCTTTGTAAAAAAACTTACCGTAACGGGTATCATGGAATATACACACGGTGTAAGCAATGCTAATAAACCACCTGCGAATGCTGTAGCAAAAATCCACCAGAGAGAACGTGTGCCAACGCTGCCGCCGGCCGTTGACGCCACTTCAGCCTGGTTTTTTTCCGGTTGAATAAAAAACTTAAAAGCTGCTTCTGCCGGCAGATAATTCTCACCATTTTTATACATGTAAGTCACGGAACCTTTTAGCAGGAAACTATCAGTCACACTGGCTCTTACTTTTTGCGTCCACTCAACGGAATCAGAAAAAAATCGAACGCTTGCCTGTACGAGGCTATCATATTCATTGTGCTCTTTTCCTTTTGTTGTAAGAGAATCTTTCAGCAAATGTTTATCAGATGAATCGAAATTGATGTTGGAATAAAGGGGATCGTCCGGTGATTTTTGTAGAGAAAATAATTCAATCCCCTGTGGAATGCGTGCTTTAAATTTTAATAAAACTTCCTGGCTGTTTAATCTTTCTTTACTAAAATCAAAATGGACCAATGAATCCTGGGAAAACAAATTGTTGGCGAGCAATAGCATGAATACACTAATAAAAATCCTGGCGTACCTGGTCATTAAAACTTCTTTATTTATTAAGTGCTATAGAAAACTTTTTTGACGTTGGCGGCAGGCATTGCTTGTCATTGCACACCATATATTCTATCACAACATTGGCAGAAGTTTTCACTGGCGACTTCAATTTAATTACTTGCACAAAATCTACTAAATTAGAGAACTGCTTTACATCCACGCCAAATAATTCCTCATGTCTCTGCTCAAGTTTTCCTTCTTCTTTAGTTGCGCCTGAAAGGTCAAGCAATGGATTTTTTGTAAATACCACAGTAGTAGCCACCGGGCCGCCATCAGGCGTAGTTTGAGAATAAATATGCCACCCCTTTTCAATATTCGCTTTTAAGTGGACTTCCCATGTATTAGCGGCAAGCTTTTTTGAAGTGACCGTCCAGGCCACAGGGTTCAAGACCTGTGCTCCGGCAAGAGCCACAGAAAAAATAAAAATTAATGCTACAAAAAACTTTTTCATCTAATAAAATTTATGTGAACCAATCCCGCTGCGCAAGTTATTAAACTAATTACGTTAAAAAGGTTATTAAAGTATGCATACAAAAAGATTAATGCAACAATTTTAACAGAAAGAGGCTTTCAAATCTCTTTTATGGGGTGCATTTCAAATCCGATGCCTAACGGATGTCGCAAGGTTGTCAACCTTTCAACAAGCTAATCTTAAATTTAAAAACTCTATCTCAAAGGTTGACAACCTTTAACCCAAAGCGATATTTTGAAATGCACCCATTTTATGTTTCATACATAGTCAGCAATGAAACTCCTGCAATATTTCTTGATCATATTCCTAACCCGCATAAATTCCTGCATAACTTCTGCATCATCTCCATTTGCTTTAGCAGCGTCTGGAAAATTATGATGAATTTTTTTTGCATCAGAAGGAAAGAACGGGCACGCTTCCTTAGCATGATCACAAACTGTTATCACAAAATCAAAATCCATCTTCCTGTATTCCTCTACATTGTTTGATGTATTCTTCGATATATCGATGCCATCCTGTTTCATCGCAGCAATAGCCTTTTCGTTTACTCCATGCGTTTCAATGCCGGCAGAATATACGGCTGCTTTATCTTTTGCAAAAAATTGTAAATAACCTTCTGCCATTTGGCTGCGGCAGCTATTACCTGTGCACAACACTAAAATTTTTTTCATCAATTATCTATTCATTTATTTACAGCAATCTGTTCCGCAACACTCCTTACTTTTTTCAGCATACACGGTGATGCTAAATATCCCGGTGCCTGATTCTTTAAAGTCATTGATCTCCTGAGCAGACAAGTAGGTACTTAAAATATCTGCAGGTATATCAATTATTTTTTCCTTCTGAACAGTAATATTTGTAAAGCCATTTTCCTCAATCATTTGCAGGTACTGTTGTTTTTGAATAGCGCCTGACACACAACCCGCGTACATTTCAGCCGCTCCTTTTATTTTCGCCGGCAAATTGCCCTGCAACACAATGTCAGATATACTGAAATGGCCACCCGGCTTTAACACGCGGAGTATTTCTTTAACTACGGCATCTTTGTTGGGAACCAAATTTAAAACGCAATTGCTGATTATTACATCAGCCACATTCGAGGTTACCGGCATATTTTCGATATCCCCTTTCCTGAATTCAACGTTGTTATATCCTCGCAATTCCGCATTGCTTCTTGCCTTTTCAATCATAGCAGGCGTAAAATCAATACCGATTATCTTACCCGTTTCGCCTGCTTCATGCCTTGCAATGAAAGCATCATTACCTGCACCACTGCCGAGATCTATTACTACATCGCCTTTGCTGATCTTTGCAAATTGTGTAGGCAGCCCACATCCTAAACCAAGGTCGGCAGCTGGATTGTAACCATCCAACTGGTTATAATCTTCCGACATTATGTTATATACTTCCGTGCTGCAGCAACTGCTGCCACAACATGAGGATTGATTGATTTCCTTATCCTGTAAAGCTATCTCTGAATATTTTTGCTTTACGATTTCCTTAAGGCTGTTTTCTGTTTCCATCATTTAGTTTTTATTGTGATAAATATATTTTATCCGATCAGCAACAACTGTTTCCTTTATAAGAATCAAACAACTTGTTTAGCCATGCCTGCGCCGTTTTCCATTCTTTATCATCTATACAATAGCAAACTTTAGCTCCTTCAATTTCCCCTTTAATCAAACCCGCGCCTTTCAATTCTTTTAGATGTTGTGAAACTGTACTTTGAGACAAAGGCAATTCTTCAACTATATCTCCGCAAATGCAAGTTTGTTTGCTGATAAGCAATTTTATTATAGCAATCCTTGCAGGATGGCCAAGAGCTTTGGCATATTTTGCCTGCTTATTTTCTCTTAAGGTGAACTCGTGTGATTTTGTAACTCCCATATTCAATCGCAATATTACGATAATTATTTAAAAAGTTTTTATAACAAAAATCGCTTAAAAGATTAGGCGAGCAATTATTACAAAATTAAAATGATTGTACCTGCAATAATCATAATAGCCCCAATAGCCGTTTTTATCGTAAGTGTTTCTCCAAGAAAAACCATCGCTAAAATAATAGCAATAGCAACGCTCAATTTATCAACAGGCGCCACCTGCGACACCTTTCCTAATTGCAGTGCTTTAAAATAAAATACCCATGAAAGGCCGGTCGCAATGCCAGACAATATGAGGAAGATAAAATTCTGTTTTGTAAGGGTGCCGAATGTGGCAACGCCTCCCCTAAAAAATGCGATACCCCATGCAATTATTAAAATAACTACCGTGCGTATGGCAGTTGCCAGGTCAGTATCAACACCCTTAATCCCAACCTTTGCGAAGATTGCGGTAAGCGCTGCAAAAAACGCGGAAAGCAATGCATATATCCACCACATAATTTTTTTATTTTAATTATAGAATTCCTCTATCTGTTAAACCTGGTATTTTACAAACCGTGATTTTTACACTCTCTATTTTCCGACGGCGAACTTTCAAACTTCTTTTTAATTTCTTCGTACTTATATCACTACTGTAAATTTTTGAATAGCCGTAGTATATATTTGCAACTAAAATAGTTAAATGAATTTCACCAACAAGGTATTAATTTATATATGGTTACTGCCAGTAATTTTTTTCAGCACGGCATCAGCACAGGATAAACAAACAGGAGATACCAGCGCGAAATATAAAATAATAAGTGCGGGGCCTCAATATAAAAGATCTGGTTGGCATCAATTGCTTTGGGGCAAAAATTACCGTAAAGAATGGACTACGCCAGTCAGGCTTCCGGTTTTCCTGCTTGAAAATGAGAAGGGCGGCCTTATCCCTGAAAAGGAAGGTGGCGGCCACCAGACGACATCGCTTCATCTTAAAACTAAAGAAGATAAAAACTACAGCCTTCGCTCCGTTGATAAAAGATTGGGCAAAGTTTTGCCTAAAGAATTTATAGGAACATTTATAGAACATCTTGTAAACGATGAGGTTTCTATGTCACATCCTTATGCCGCAGCTACGGTGCCTGGTATGGCAGAAGCTGCGGGCATATACCATACAACTCCCATCTATGTCTATTTGCCAAAGCAAACTGCCCTTGATACTTTTGATAGCAAGTATGGAAATAATGTTTATCTATTTGAGCAAAGAATAAAAGGCGACTGGTCTGATGATAACAACCTTGGCAACTTTGATGATTTTGATGACACCGCCGAAATGATGAAAAAGTTGTTTAGCGAAACGGAGAATAGCGTTGATCAACGTGCTTTTTTAAGAGCCAGATTATTTGACATATTCCTTGGAGATTGGGACAGGCATGAAGATCAATGGGCATGGGGCGTTAAAAAGGACGGAGATAAAAAAATATTTGTGCCTTTGCCGCAGGATCGGGACCAGGTATATTTTAAACACAATGGATTGATATTAGATATCGCCATTGCAGCGTCTGGCTTTAGTTATTTTCAAAGTTTCAAAAACAAAATAGGTAACGTCAATAAGCTCACTTATGAAGAGCGTGGTATTGACAGGCTTTTTACCAACCAGTTAAATTATGGTGATTGGGAAGCAATTGGGAAAGCATTAAAGGAATCCCTTACCGATGAAGTAATTGAGCAGGCGGTGAAAAAGTTACCACCTGAAATTTATGCGATCGATGGTGAGAAGATAACAGCCGCATTAAAAGCAAGGCGTGAACAAATACCTGGTTACACTAAAACGTATTATGAGTTTTTAGCCAAAGAAGTAGAAATAGTGGGCACAAAAGGAACAGAATATTTTGATGTATCGCCAATAAATGATAACGAAGTTTCTATAAAGCTTTTCAACAAAACAAAAGAGGGTAATAAAAAGAAGAAGCCATTTTATTCAAGAACATTTTTAGCAAAAGAAACAAAAGAAGTGCGGCTTTATGGCTTATCAGGTGAAGATGTTTATACTATTGACGGCAATATAAAATCGCCAATAAAGATCAGGATAATTGGTGGCACAGATGCAGACTCGGTGATTGATAATACAAGGGACAAAAAGATTTATTTATATGATGATAAGGATGATGCCAACTATGTCAGTGACCGGCAAAATATAAAGCTTCGACTGTCAAACGATACCGGTATCCATTCTTATGTTTTTAGAAGTTTTATGTATGACAAACGCGGTATAAAGCCGACATTTTTTTATAGTGATGAAGACCGCTTTTATGTAGGCCTTGGTTACGGATGGGAGCATCACAAATGGAGAAAGCTTCCTTATGCTTTTAAACAGGATATCAGTGTGCACTACTCGCTTTCACAAAAAGCATTTAGCCTCACTTACAAAGGACTTTTTCCGAATGCGATTGGAAAGTTCAATCTTGCGCTTTTGGGAAATTTAGATGCGATAAGATGGAGAAATTTTTACGGCCTTGGCAATGAAACTTTGCTAACCACAAAGGACAAAGATTACAACAGGATGCAGACAAGGGAAGCTATCGGAAGCGTTGGTATCAACCGGCAATTTGGAAACAACTTTGTCGCGCTGTATACTTTTTATAATTCAGTTAAAATAATCAATGATGCAGATAGGTATGTTGCGAAACAAATAGCTCCCGGGAGCTCCAAAATTTTTGATGCAAAGAATTTTGCAGGTGCTGCATTCACCTACTACTTTCAATCACTTAATGATAAGGCAGCCCCTACGAAGGGGATAACATTAGCGGGCAACGCGTCCTTCACTCAAAATGTAAATGAAACGGATCGCTCCTTCTGGACCTATGGAGGAAAAATTCAACTATACATTCCCCTTGTCTCTAAATTTTCTTTAGCCGTTTCGTCAGGGGCTTCTACTGTTAGCGGAAACCCTGAGTTTTATCAATACCCTGAAATTGGCGGTGGCATGGACTTGCGTGGATTTCAAAGACAAAGGTTTTATGGCAAAACTGCCTTTTGGAATAGCAATGAACTGCGCTTCATCACTAACCTGCGGACTT
>JALYYM010000666.1 GCA_030946565.1 Bacteroidota bacterium
CAGTCATTCAAAACGGAAATGAGCACAAGTATTTCGCAAAATAATTATTTTATAAAAAAAATAAAGCACAAGCAGAAAGAGTCGCACATGAGCTTTATTGATCATCTTGAAGTTTTGAGGTGGCACATTATGCGAATCGCTATTGCTGTAGTCTCTGCAACCATTCTAATTTTTATTTTTATTGATTGGGTATTTGACAACGTTGTGTATGCACCGGCCCGTACTGATTTTATTACCTATAGTGGGTTATGCACGCTAAGCCATAAGCTACATTTGGGTGACGCACTTTGCATGCCTCCCGTGAACATTAAACTTTTGGGAAGTACCGTAAGCGGGCCCTTTATGTCCGCAATATCAATTTCCTTTGCAGGTGGTATTATCCTTGCTTTTCCCTACATTTTCTGGGAAGTATGGAGATATATTAAACCAGCATTGAGCCCTAAAGAAATAAAAAGCGCAAGTGGTAGCATCGCCTGGGTGTCAATATGTTTTTTTCTTGGTGCCGCATTTGGTTATTATTTGCTTGCGCCTTTTACTTTTAATTTCCTGGCGAATTACCAACTCGGTACTACAGGAGCGTATACATATTTACCAACCCTCGATGATTACATAGATACGTTAACAAGTATTATACTTGGCTGTGGGCTTGGGTTTGAGCTGCCTGTAATTTGCTATGTACTTTCGAAGATTGGTATCATCAATCCAAAAATGCTAAAGGATTATCGCAAATATGCGTATGTGATTATCTTAATTGTAGCCGCCGTTATTACTCCTTCACCTGATTGGACGAGCCAGGCCATCGTGACCATACCACTTATTGCTCTTTATGAAATAAGCATTTTTCTTTCAAGAAAAGTAGAAAAGGAAAAATTATTAAACGTGCAGAATCTAAATTAATAACAAACTAATTTGTGCATAAGGTATATCTTTGAAGCTGAAAAAAAGTAATCTGCACAGGATAATAAAACGTAACTATTTTTACAAAAATTTAATAAAGAAATTAAAAAACAAACACCATTCATTCACTAAATAAAACCATAAATAATGTTAACTAGTCTTTTAAAACCCGTTTTTCTTTTATCCATGCCAGGAGGGTCAGAGTGGATACTTATTCTTCTTGTAATACTTTTATTTTTCGGAGGTAAAAAAATTCCGGATCTTATGCGTGGCATTGGTAAAGGTGTAAGAGAATTTAATGATGCAAAAGAGCATGTAAAAAACGAAATTAATGAGGGCATGAAGGATAAAGATGTAAAAACAACCCCAAGCCCGGTTGCAACTACAGCTACCCCGATCTCTTAGTTTTGATTTATTTATTACCTTAAAAAATATCCCCGGCAATCGCCGGGGATATTTTATTTTAATATGCGGTTATGCAAGCGTGCGAATTGTTTCTGTACATTCGTTTTTATAAAACGAACTGAAAATCTTTTCTAAAAATAATACTATGAACTATTGGCTCGTAAAATCTGAACCATCCGTATATGGTTGGGATCAATTTGTAAAAGATAAAAAAACTTCGTGGGATGGCATTCGAAACTACGCAGCAAGAAATAATTTAAGAGATATGCAAATAGGCGACGAAGTATTTTTTTATCACAGCAATGAAGGAATGGAAATTGTCGGTATTGCAAAAGTTGTAAAAAAAGCTTACCAGGATTCCACAACAGATAATCCTAATTGGCTGGCAGTCGGTTTAAAACCTTTAAAGAAATTGAAATCGCCCATATCACTTACACAGATTAAAAGCCATAAGGAATTGTCAACAATGGAATTGGTAAGAATTTCCCGCCTTTCAGTTCAAAAAGTAAGTCAGGAGGAATGGGCTGTCATCATGAACCTCTCTGGCAATGAATAGGCCTTAAAACAGAACGTCAAATTAGATTTACCTCCGGTAAAAATATGGACTGTTTGATCTTTATTCAGTCACCAATCCTGAAACCTACTTCAGTTACTTGCTGATTTCAACTGCGATTTATTATCGCAGTGCTAGCCTAAACTTTTTTTTAATTTTTAAAAATGATCTGCTTTTTCTTATAAGTATCATTTTTAAGCTATATATTTGTCACCTGCCCTATTACAAAGGGTATTGCTCCTTTTCCTTACAAAGACTATACACACGATTCCAATACTTTTTTCAGAAGAACTGTTACTCCTATTCCCGAGGAATCCCGCCAATTAATTTATTACACTCTAAAACTTTTTTATGGAAAAGAAATTTACATTTTTCACAAGAACATTTGTGGTAGCGATACCTGGCTTCTTACTTGCTTCTTTATTCTTTATTACTGCTAATGCGCAGGTAACATGTCCCAATTCACTTAATTTATTTACTGAAGACTTTGGTGCCGGCACTACATCTTCAAGCAATGCCGATGTTAATTCATCAACGTTGGTTTACCAGGCTAGCGAGCCGCTGACCATGGATGGGAAATATAGAATTACTAACAAAACCTTTGCGCTTTTAGGTTGGCACAAATCTGCGGACCACACCGGCAATGTTAATGGAAAAATGCTGTTGGCGAATGGACAAGCCGGTATGTTTTATAGCCACACTATTACCAACAGTGCAGGATTTTTACCCGGTGATTTCACAGCAAATTTCTATGCGATGAATGTAAGTATGCCTGGTACTTGCACGAGCCCATTACTTCCTACATTTAGTTTGGCAATCGAGTATTTGGATGCAAGCAATAATTGGGTTCCCCTGTCAGGAGCGCCCTCTACTGCATCGCCACTTGCAGAGACAGCTACACCTACGTGGGTTTCTGAAGGAGCATCATTTACTTTACCTGCAACTAGCCCGTTTTTGGTTACATCTATAAGATTTACTATTAGTGACGAAGTTGGTGCCGGATGTGGAAATGATTTTGCTATTGATGATATTAATGTTTCTCAATGTCCTGAAGGAGGTCTTACACCGGTTACCTTCTTAAAAATTGGTGCACGCCAGAGAGGCAGTGGTATTGATATTACTTTCTCCACTTCCCAGGAATTTAATAGTGATCATTTTGAAATTGAAAAAAGTGTGGATGGAAACAGCAGATGGGCTAGCATAAGTTCTTTGAAGGGCGGCGGCAATAGTTCAGAAGTAAGAAACTATAACGCTTA
>JALYYM010000687.1 GCA_030946565.1 Bacteroidota bacterium
TAAGATTTCCATAGGTCGTGTATCCAAGATGAAAGCCTGGAAGTTTCCTTCCAGACTCTAATTGGAATTCGTTTTCATATGTGAATATCTCTAAGCTCACAGCCATTATTCTATTTTCTATTTTATCAATTTTGTCCCTCTCCCTTGGAGAAGGGTTGGGTGAGGTTTAAAAATTATCCAAGAAGTTCTTTTGAAAAAACAGTATTGAACGCTTGCTCAAGATCTGCTTTTATATCATCAATGTGTTCGATACCCACACTTATACGAACCTGGTTAGGAGCTACGCCTGCAGCTTTCTGCGCCTCTTCGTCCAATTGTTCGTGCGTTGTAGAAGCCGGGTGAATTGCTAAAGTTTTTGCATCACCTACATTAGCCAGGTGGCTTACCAGTTTTAATGCGTCAATAAACTTGCTGGCATTTTCTTTACCGCCTTTTACGCCAAAGTTAAGCACGCCACCAAAACCATTTGGAAGATATTCTTTTGCCAAGGCGTTGTAAGGGCTACTTTCCAGGCCGGGGTATTGTACAAACTCAACAAGATCATGTTTCTCCAGCCATTGTGCAAGTTCCAAAGCATTATCAACATGACGTTGCACACGAAGTGATAATGTTTCTAATCCCTGTAATAATAAGAATGCATTAAACGGGCTTTGTGATGAACCAAAATCCCTGAGGCCTTCCACCCTGGCACGAATAGCAAATGCAATGTTGGGTAAGCCCAGTGGATTTCCTTCGCCAAAAACATCCCAAAATTTTAGTCCATGATAACCTTCAGAAGGTTCGGTGAATTGCGGGAATTTCCCATTGCCCCAGTTATAATTTCCTCCATCCACAATAACGCCGCCGATGGATGTGCCATGGCCGCCGATCCATTTGGTAGCAGATTCAACAACTACATTAGCGCCATGTTCCAGCGGGCGAAATAAATATCCTCCGGCGCCAAAAGTATTATCAACTACCAATGGAAGATCATATTCTTTTGCCAGGTCTGCAAATTTTTTGAAGTCAGGAATATTAAGCCTCGGGTTTCCAATTGTTTCTAAATAAATCGCTTTAGTATTTTTATCAATATGCTTTACAAAACTTTCTACATTATCACCATCGGCAAAGCGTGCCTCAATACCAACCCTTTTCAATGCTACTTTAAATTGGTTATAAGTGCCTCCATACAAAAAGGTAGTAGTCACAAAATTATCGCCAGCCTGCATGATATTATTAAGCGCCAGGAATTGCGCCGCCTGTCCTGAAGATGTTGCAAGTGCTGCTACTCCGCCTTCAAGCGCTGCCATGCGCTGCTCAAACACATCAGTAGTTGGGTTCATGATTCTGGTATAGATATTTCCAAACTCTTTTAACCCAAAAAGATTGGCTGCGTGCTCTGCACTGTTGAAGCCATAAGAAGTTGTTTGATAAATGGGAACTGCCCGGGATTTTGTAGTTGGATCAATCTGCTGCCCTGCGTGAAGTTGCAGCGTTTCGAAATGTTGAGTGCTCATAAAAATTTGTTTTTTGATGAAAAATAAAAGTGCTTTCTTGAGGAAATAGAGGCAAAGCTATAAAGGGATGATATGAAAATATAGGATGCCTTACGGCATACAACGTCCACACATATTCATAGTAGTGGGCACTAAAGATTGTAGAATTATGATAACAGGATTTTGCATTGCTAATTACCCCACAAATATAGTAGGCTTTCATTTACTTTATCAAATCTTTTTTAAAAGGAGTGTAAAATTAAGACTATAATTTTTTTAATAGCAAGAGATACGTTTACAATTAGTTAATGATTTGGTTTCTCAAAGGTTATAGTGAGATTGTTTCTTTACAAAACCTCCTGAATCATGAAACTGCGTTTGCTATTATCTTTTTTAATCTTTTTCTTTTTTGCAGAAGCCCAACTACCATCTAAAACACAAAATATTTTTATTGTAACTCTTGATGGAATAAGATGGCAGGAAATTTTCAAAGGCGCCGATCCGGAGATAATTAATAACGCACGTTATACCACTAACGTTGATTTGGCAAAAATGATGTTCCTCGATTCCTCTATTGCCAGAAGCCGGAAAAAACTCCTCCCATTCTTCTGGAATGTAATTCAGCAAAAGGGACAGCTTTATGGTAATAGGCTTTATAAAAATAAATTCAATGTTACGAACGGCTATAGATTTTCTTATCCTGGATATAATGAAATATTTACCGGCTATGCTGATATTCATATAAGCTCGAATGAAAATAGATAACCTCAATACTAACGTGCTTGAATACCTGAATTCATTTGATGAATTTAAAAATGAAGTTGTGGCTTTTACTTCGTGGGATGTTTTTCCATCCATTCTAAGTGAGCGCCGCAGCGGCTTTCCGGTGTATAGCGGTTACGATTCAATTGAAGAAAACGGTGATCTTGATTTGCATGTTTTTAACAAGGCGCAAGAAAAATTGATCAATGCGAAATCACATACAATGCAAGATGTACTTACATTTATCGCAGCTTCTGAATATATAAAAGCCAACAAACCTAAAGTTGTATTTATTGGCCTGGGTGAATGTGATGAAGATGCACACAGGGGGGAATATGACAGCTATCTTAAGTACCTCAATGAAGGGGATAAAATGATTCAGCAGCTTTGGTATTACATTCAATCAACTCCGGAATATAAAAATAAAACAACGCTTATTATCACCACAGATCACGGGCGGGGAAAAAGAAAAAACAAATGGACAGAACATGATGTGTTGGTAAAAGGCTCGGCCGATGGATGGCTTGCCGTAATGAGCCCTGACACTAAGCCAAAAGGAGAAATGCAACTCCCACAGCAATTATATCAAAAGCAACTTGCATCAACCATTTCAACATTTCTGGAATATAATTTTACAGGAAATCACCCTGTGGCGAAGGCGATTGATTTTAATAAAGTAAATTGATAAAACAGATTATGGGAAAGCATTTCTTTTAATCTTAATTTTGAAAAAAAATTGTAATGGAAACTGAACTACTAAAAAGAATTACAATTAATCCTGAAATATTTAATGGTAAGCCAATCATTCGCGGGATCAGGTTCACAGTTACGGATATTTTGGATTTATTGTCAGCAGATATGACACCTGACGAAATAATAAATGATTTTCCTTTTTTAGAAAAGGATGATATTAAAGCGGCGCTATTATATGCATCTTTGCGACTAAAAAATACTTTGATTATTAATGCAGCATAAGTGGGAAATATGGCTCGATAATCAGCTATCTTCAGTTTTAGCAAAAATTATGCAAGATGAATTTGATATTACAGTTAAGTCTGCGTTCACCTTAAATCATTCAACCATAAGTGACAGAGATATTTTTGAAAGAGCAAAACAGAATGGCTATGTGATTATGATCACAAAAGATGCAGATTTCCCTACTCTTGTTACACTATTCGGTTCTCCACCAAAAGTTATTAAATTAAATACAGGTAATCTTCCTACTAAAATACTTTGGGATAGATACAAGGCAAATTTTAAATCAGCGATAACGCTTTTGCAAACCACAAATGCAGAAATAATATTTATCGAATAATCTTTTAAATAAATGAGCAAATTTTCAAGCCACAATTTTAAAAAGTAAAAGGCATTAATACATATAGACTTACTAATTTAATAGCAAAAGTGCCTGCTGCATTTTTTTCTTAAATTTGAATCGTAATACATATTTATTATGAATAGCGAATTATTAAAACGAATCACAATTAACCCCGGTATATTTAATGGCAAGCCAATCATCAGGGGGATGAGATTTGCTGTGGCTGATGTATTGGGCTATCTTGCTGCGGGCATGACGCAAGAAGAAATTTTAAACGACTTTCCATATTTAGATAAAGAGGATATAACCGCGGCCTTACTATATGCGCAAAATAAGGTAGATCACTCAATAATTTCAGTCCAAATAGATGCCACAAAGTAATCTGGAATTTTGGATTGATGTTAACCTTCCCCCTGCGATGGCAAAATGGATTCAGGAAGATTTTGGTATTACAGCTAAATCTTTTAAAGAACTGAATTTTGATAGTGAAGAAGATGTGGTTGTTTTTAATATTGCTGCAAAAAGATTCAATACCGTAATTATTACTACAAAGGATGTTGATTTCAAAAATCTTTCTGAAGAAATAAAAGTTCGTCCGAAGATTCTTTATTTAAATGTTGGGAATATTTCCAACAAAATGCTAAAAGAAATATTTTATAAATCAATTAAGGAGGTTATCAGGTTGTTTGCAGAAACTGATGACTTTTTTATCGAAATCACAAATTAATTATGAGCAAATTTTCCAACCACAATTTCAAAAACGAAAAAGCATTAATACGCGTTGACTTTAATGTGCCGCTTGATGCTGAATACAACATTACTGATGATACACGCATGCGTGCTGCGGTTCCAACCATTAAAAAGATTCTTGATGATGGAGGCAGCGTGATTTTGATGTCCCACTTTGGACGCCCGAAAGATGGCCCTTTAGATAAGTATTCATTGAAACATCTCATAAATCATTTACAGGAATTATTAGGCGACACAAAAATTTTATTTGCCGGCGATTGTATCGGTGATGATGCGATACAAAAATCAAAAGATTTACAACCTGGTGAGGTACTACTTCTGGAGAATCTTCGCTTTTATAAAGAAGAAGAAAAAGGAGATGAAGCATTTGCAGAAAAACTTAGCAAGCTTGGTGATGTGTATGTGAATGATGCATTCGGTACAGCAC
>JALYYM010000699.1 GCA_030946565.1 Bacteroidota bacterium
GGCTGATATTCCGGTTGCCCATTTCGGGAATTAGGGTGCTTTATTTTTTCTGCAACAGCGTAAAAAGCATTGTTGTAAATATTCAAAAGAACTCTTCCAATATCCTGCGGAATGATGTCTATTTTTCTAATGCTTTCATCAAAATCTGTTTTCATTGTCGCATTGAATTCTTTGTCTTTTGCACGAAAACCATGATAGCTTAAGCGTAAATATTCGTCAGCAAGTTTATTGATGTCTGTTGATTCTTTTTGTGAGGAACTGCTTCGCGAATGTTGAAGCATATTTTTTACAATTGCATCAGCACGTTTACCATGATGGTTTATTTTGTCGTTGTTTTGTTTGATATCATTCGCAATAGCTTTTATTTCGTTAATATCATTTTCATTATTTATTTCCTCAATCAACTCATTATTCACTTCAGAAAAATTATTCACAAAGTTTAAGGGGTTTTGAATTTCGTGTGCGATGCCTGCCGTAAGTTCTCCAAGGCTTGCCATTTTTTCTGATTGGATAAGTTGGGATTGAGTAGATTTTAAGTTCGTGAGTGTTGTTACTAATATTTTATTTGCTTTACGCTTCTGCCGGTTGTTGTTGTAAAGAATCAGCGCAATAATTAGAGAAAAGGCCAATCCTGCCAGCATTGCATAATTCCTGTTTCTATTTTGAGTTCGAATTCTTTCTTTTTCCAAATCCTGTAAGCGAAGCTGTTCACGAAAAGTAAGGTTCTGAAATTCTGCCAGGCTATTAATTCTGGCCTTGTTTAAACTATCTTTTGTGACAAGTGCCAGGCCCTGGTATTTGAAGGCACTGTCAAATTGATTATTCAATTTATAAGCAAGAGACAAGTTTTCGTAGGCAGTTCCGTCGTCAAGCTCTGTTGCAGATATTGCGCCAAGCGATTGGAATGTCTCGGCATATTTGATAGCATAATAAAGTGCTGAATCTTTTTCATTTTCTAACCGGTAATAGTTTGTCAATCGCAAATAATTTCTGACCAAAGCAATTTTGTTATTCGATTCTTCAGCTGATTGAATACTTTCATAAAAATATTGTTTAGCAAGTACCTTATCTCCCTGTTGCTGATATATATCTCCCAGGCGGTATAGAATAATGGAAAGCAAATTTTTTCTTTGACCGTATTGTAATGCAATTTTTTCTGCGTCTTTCATAAAAAATAAAGCAGAATCCAGCATGTTAAGTTCTAAGTAAGTGCGGCCCAAGCCAATATCAGCGCTTATTATTCTCGAAGAATCATTGATACCCTCTGCAATTTTCCTGGCTTCTTTATTATGAAGAATCTGCTGTTCTGTATTTTGTGTAGGGATCATTATATAAGCAAAATTGTTATGTGCATAAGAAAGTGTTGAAAGCCTCGATTTGTGAGGTGGAAAATTGTCGTCGAAGATCCAGGTATTTTTTTCACTTTCCGGGTTTTCTGCAATAGTAAAAGCCTCCAACAAACATTTGAGAGATTCGGCATATCGCCCGTTACTTGATAATATTTGTCCTTTATAAATCAGCGCCCTTGCCTCCGGAAGTTTTTTATTATTCTTCCGGGCCAGCAATAAGGCCTGTTCCATAACATACAGGGCAGTATCCCTATTTATCGCTCCATAATAACTGTTGACGACTGCCCAGCTTGCCTTGTAACGCACAGAGTCATTTGTCGCATTATTGATAATGTATCGCAGGCTATCCGGTAAGCTTTGCTGGGCAAAAACCAGAGCAGGAAACATCAACAACAATATTATTTTTAAAAAGATTTTCATTGCGATCTTTTAGTTGGTCGGCAATTGAATAGTAAATTGACTTCCCTCTCCTTCTTTACTTTCAACTTTCAAATCACCCCCATGTGCTTTTATAATATCATAACTTAAACTTAAGCCTAATCCTGTTCCCTGCCCTGTTGGTTTTGTGGTAAAGAATGGCTGAAAGATTTTATCAATGATGTTTTGAGGAATACCGTTGCCATTGTCTGCAACTTTTATCTCTACCTTATCAGCAACCTTTTTGGTACCTACTGAAACTGTTGGTTCATAACTTTTACCATTTTGCTTTTTCTTTTCATCCACTGCATAAAATGCATTGTTGATCAAATTCAGAACAACTCTTCCGATATCCTGGGGAACAATATTTATTTTTCCACTACTGTCATCAAAATCAGCTTTTATTTCTGCATTAAACTCTTTGTCTTTTGCACGAAAAGCATGATAGCTCAATTTTAAATATTCATCAGCTAATGCATTTATATCTGTCGCTTCTTTTTGTCCGTTGTTTGACCTTGAATGTTGTAACATGCCTTTTACAATAGCATCTGCACGTTTGCCATGATGATTTATTTTTTCTTCATTATCCCTAATATCATTTGATATAATAATCGCATCATCAATTTTCCCGGCTTTTAATTCCGACTGCAATTCATCAACCAACTCTTTATTTACTTCTGAAAAGTTGTTTACAAAATTCAATGGGTTCTGTATTTCATGGGCTATGCCGGCAGTGAGTTCACCCAGCGAAGCCATTTTTTCACGCTGCACTAATTGCAATTGGGTAGACTTTAGTTCTTCAAAAGCCTTCTCGACTTTCGTTTTTTGAAAATCTGTTTCCTGCTTTTGTTTTTGAAGTGTCGCAAATGATTTTTGTCTGAAGATATTTCTGCGCCAGAGGCCACCTGCTATTGTTAACAATAAAAACAGACCGGCTATTAGACCATAGATACTTAACCGATTCCTGTACTGCAAATTTGATTTCTCTAATTGTTGCTTTAGCTCCAGTGAACGGTATTGTTCATTGAAGTTATTCTCCATTGACTTTTTTATTGTTTCCTGGTTGAATTTAAGATTTGAGATTTTTATCGCGGCATCAAGATCATAAACGGTATCTGTAATCGCTGTAAACAATTGCTGGTATTTATAGGCATTGCTAAAATCCTTCACTGCAGCATAGGCTTTCGCCAAGCCGAGGGAGGTATTCTTTAACTCCATGTTAAAATTGTTATCATGTGTAGTGAGTCGGGCTTTTTGGAAAGCATTAAGTGCTAAACTGTAGAGCCTTTTTTCATAATAGCTGTTTCCAAGACCATTGTATGATTGAAGAATATCTAGTTGCAGATCGAGCCTTTTAGCAATCAAGAGTGCATTTTCCTGATACTGAATGGCTAAATCATAATTACCCTTTTTTGTATAGGTTTTGCCAATGTCATTTAATGAGTAAGGAATATTTTCAGTATTCTTATACGGTTCAAGTGACATTTTAAAATAGTATAGGGCGGAATCATCTTGATTTCTTTTTAAATAATTTTCACCAATGTTTACTAAAATTCCACCGATAGTATTTTTATCGTCCGACTCTTCACTTAGCTTTAAGGATTTAAAATAATAATCCAGCGCTTTGTCAGAAGTCGAATCACTATTAGAGTAAGCGGTGCCAATATTGCCCAAAACCATTGCTATTCTGGTTTTATTATTAATTTGTTTTGCGTAATCAAGTGATTTCAAATAATATGTCAACGCCATTTCATTATCCCCATGATCCATATAGATCGACCCTAAATTATTGAGCATTATGGCGGCCCCTTCCCGGTCATGCAGGTTTTCGAATAATTTTAAAGATTGTTCCCAAATCAGCAATGCGTCAGGATAGCTGGTCTCATTGTAATACGCCATGCCAATATTTTTTAGTGCATAAGCTTCACCTTTATGATACCCAAGTTTTTCGGATAGTTCTTTAGCTTTATTGCTATAGTTCTTTGCCTGTTCAGAATTCGAGTTTAAGTAAAGCCGACTGAGGTCCAACAGAAGATTAACCCTGTTGGTGTCTTCCGCAGCATTGACTATTAATTTTTGCTTTAAGCTGTCAATAGCATTGTTTTGAGAATAAGAATTGCATCCTATAACTAAAAGTAGTAGAAGTCCGATTATTCTTTTCATATAAAAATTATAATGACGGAATTGGTAACGTACGATAAACTCACTTCCTTCTCCTTCTTTTGTCTCCACTTTTATTTCTCCGCTATGTGCTTTAATAATATCATAATTTGTCTGAATCACGGATTGCCACGGATGAAAGGATTTCACTGATTTTATCTTAGAGTACGAGTCTTTTAAAGGTTAAACTTTTACTTCCAAAGTTGATCAACAAGCCAACTTCAAGCCTGTATGCTTTCAGGTAATTGAGTATTTGTGCAAGGTGAACATCTTCAAGTTGGATGATTGCTTTTAGCTCCACTAAGACTTTTCCTTCCACAACAAAATCTGCCCTTCTTGTGCCGATAGGCTCAGAAAGTTCTTTATAAAATATTTCCTGCTCAATCTCCCGAACATAAGCAAGGCCTGCCTGAGACAATTCCCATGCTAAGGCACGTTGATAAATCAATTCCTGAAATCCGTTTCCAGGAAATTTATGTACTTCGAAGGAAGCACCGATGATTTTTTCTGTGATGTCTTTATATTTTAATCCTGCCATCGTAAAAATCAGTGTAATCCTTTAATCCTATTAATCCGTGATTCAGACAACAGGTAATTGAATAATAAACTCACTTCCCTCCCCCTCTTTTGTTTCCACCCTCATCTCTCCTCCATGCGCTCTCACAATATCATAGCTCAACGATAAACCTAATCCGGTTCCCTGCCCTGTTGGTTTCGTCGTAAAAAAGGGTTGAAAGATTTTATCAGCTACTTTTTGAGGAATGCCATTGCCATTATCAGCGACTCGTATTTCTATCTTATCAATTAGCTTTTTCGTAATTACTGAAATTGTTGGTTCATAACTTTCTCCTTGTTGTTTCTTCCTTTCTGCTAATGCATAAAATGCATTGTTGTACAAATTCAGAAATACTCTTCCTGTTTCCTGGGGAATGATATTTATTTTTCCTATGCTTTCATCAAAATCTGTTTGTATAGTTGCATTAAATAATTTGTCTTTAGCCCGCATGCCGTGGTAACTCAATCTTAAATATTCATCGGCTAATGCATTAACATTGGTTGGCTCTTTTAGACCTTCACTTTTTCTTGAGTGTTGCAGCATTCCTTTTACAATGGCATCTGCTCGTTTGCCATGATGATTTATTTTTGCTTCATTTTCTCTAAGGTCATTTGAAATTGTAATGGCTTCTTCTGTATTTCCTGATTTTAACTCACTTTGTAATTCATCCAGCAATTCTTTATTTACTTCAGAAAAATTATTTACAAAGTTCAGCGGGTTTTGAATTTCATGCGCAATGCCTGCGGTAAGTTCTCCAAGCGAAGCCATTTTTTCGGATTGGATAAGTTGGGCCTGGGTTTCTTTAAGTTTTGTTAGTGTATTTTCTATTTCTTGTTTTTGT
>JALYYM010000700.1 GCA_030946565.1 Bacteroidota bacterium
AAATGATGGTCTGTGCCGGATTTCATTTCATTGTCTTTTCCATTTATACTGAATTTAAAACTGATAGCAGCGCTCTGAAATGAATTGGCGGGGCTTTGATAACTTGAAGTAATTTCTGTTGATGATAATGCTTTTGCAACAAAACTTCCCTGCACAATACTATCATGATAAATAGTGAATGCATCATTTTTCCAAATAACATTTTTTTGTGCCATGCTGGTGTTTGTGGCAAAAATATTTGTTAGCAGGCAACAGATAACAAAGAGATGCTTCATTGGTAATATTTAATTTATTTGTTGGGAAAGTTTTTTTAAAATTATTAAATAAAAGAGCTCTGCTTTACTAAATAAAATAATAAATTATGAAGCATATCCAGCCGTTCGCTGATGACTAAATAATGTACCGCCATGCCGCATAAACTGCTGAAATAATTATTTCTTTCAGTATTTAAAATTGATCTAACTTGCTTTTATAAGCAATTTCATTAAACAAGAAAATGCTTAAAAGGCAAGAAGATTTGTTCCCACAACCTTCATAAACGATTGCTGAAATATTTCTTTTTACTCTTTCCTGTTTTGAATAATTTAATCCTGTAAAAAATTTACAAGTATGAAAAGGCCTCATTCTTTCGCATTTTTTATTAAGTTTTCCGCTACACTTTTATTTACAATTATAATAATGATTGCAGCGTTACCTGCGATGGCAAATCCGCCGCATAGAATATCAGGTGCCGCTGATATTACTGTTTCAGGCAAGGTTCTTTCTGCTGCTTCCGAGCCGCTGCAGGGGGCGAGCATTTCATTAAGAGGCGGAGCCAAATCTGCAATTACAGACGCTAACGGAAATTTTACCATTACAGTTCCGGAGGGATCAACATTGATTATTTCCTTTGTTGGTTTTCAATCGCAACAGGTGAAAGCAACTGCTCAAAATCCATTAACCATTACTTTACAACCGGAGGCAAATAGTTTGAATGAAGTAGTGGTAGTCGGTTACACTACCCAAAGAAAAAAAGATTTAACCGGGGCGGTGTCCGTCATCAGCAGCAAAGATATTTCGGATATTCCGGTGGGTGGAGTTAGCCAGATCATACAAGGTAAAGCCGCTGGTGTAGCTGTAACTACTGCAAGTGGCGCCCCCGGCGAAGGCATTGCAGTACGCATAAGAGGTGTAGGAACTATTAATAATAATGACCCGTTGTATATTATAGATGGTGTGCCTACGGAAAATGGCATCAATCAAATCTCTCCGAATGATATTGAAAGTATAAACATTTTAAAAGATGCAGCCTCTGCGGCGATTTACGGAGCAAGGGCTTCTAACGGTGTGGTGATTATCACTACAAAAAAAGGAAGATCAGGAAAAGCTAAACTGAGCCTTAGCGCTTACACCGGTGTGCAAACGCCAGGCGATCTTATAAAAATGGCCAATACCAAAGAGTACGTTACCGCTTATAATACTGCCGCAACTAATGATGGCCGTGCACTTATTCCATTAAGTATGTTGGATACATTGCCCAATGTGAATTGGCTAAAGGAAACATTGAAACCCGCATCGCTTTCTAATCTGCAAATGTCAGTAAGCGGAGGTAACGACAATTCCCAATACATTGTTTCAGCCAATTATTTTACACAAGATGGCCTCATAAAAAATTCATCTTATGACCGTTTTAATTTGCGTACATCGGTTACCAGCAGCCTTTCAAAATTTTTGAAATTTGGAACAAATATTAATCTCGCTTATTCTAAAACAAAACAAGTTGGCGCTTCCGGTGACGGATATGGCGATGGAAATGCAGGGGCAAGTGTGGTGCGTTATGCATTGTTCAGAACGCCTGCTACACCCGTGTATAATAAGAACGGAGATTTTATTGATCTGCCGAATCCACCTGCTTTCTTTGGTGATGGGTTAAACCCTGTAGGCTTTGCCGATGCTTACAATCGTAAATTAAGTAATTACACATTATTGGGGGATGCTTTTATTGAGCTTAGTCCTATAAAAAATTTAAAAATTAAATCAGATTTTGGGGTTAACCTTATCTTATCAGACTTTAAACAATTTAATAAAACATGGGGCATTGACCGTTTCTTTAATGGAACAGGAAGCCTGGGACAGTCACATTCTAACGAATACAATTATAACTGGACTAACACTGCGATCTATGATCTTTTGTTAGGCGATAAAAATACATTCACCTTCCTCGCCGGTTCCGAAGTTATTAAAAGCGATGTAGTACAAACATCGGCTTCGAGAACAAATTATGTAAATCAATCGCCGGCTTTTCAATACCTGGGCAATGGAATAGGTGTACAGCAAAATGGTGGTAACGAAGATACCTGGGCTCTCTTCTCATTATTTGGAAGAGTGGCGTATAATTATGATGATAAATATCTTGCCAGCTTCAACATCAGGCGGGACGGGTCTTCGCGGGTTGATCCGAATGACAGGTACGGTAATTTTTACTCCGGCTCTATCGGATGGAGAATAGACAAAGAAGAATTCATGAAAAATTTCAACAAAATTTCTTTATTAAAATTGCGTGCAGATATTGGTCAATTGGGTAACCAGGCAATACCAAATCATAGCTATGCTTCTATAGTTTCCGGCGGTAATTATTATCCTTTTGGTGGAACGCCGGCTGAAGGGTATACTATAGTTTCAAAAGGATATCCGCTAGTGAAATGGGAAACAAGCACCCAAACTGATGTGGGTATTGACCTTGGACTTTTAAATAATGCTTTACAAATAACAGCAGATTATTTTGATAAGAAAACATCTAACGTTCTTCTGCCAATACCTGAGCCCTCAAGTGCAGGGGGCGCATCGAGCCCTTATGTGAATGCAGGTAAAGTAGAAAATAAAGGTGTCGAGTTTGAGGTTACCTATAAGCAAACAATCAGCAGGAACCTAAGCTATCAGATTGTTGGGAACTTTGCAACAGTGCAAAATAAAGTTACTTCGCTTGCAGACGGAAGGCCTATAGTAGGAGCAAGAATTGATAACGGTTATTTCGCTACACTGACTACAACCGGGCATCCTATTGGTGAATTTTATTTACTGCAGGATGAAGGGATTTTTCAAAATGCAACAGAAGTATTAACGCATGCTTACCAGGGCCCGGGCGTACAGCCTGGCGATGTAAAATATAAAGATATAAGCGGACCTAACGGCAAGCCTGATGGAGTTATTGATGAGTATGACAGAACCTTTGCCGGCAGCCCGATTCCGAAATATACTTATGGATTTACCGGCACGGTTAACTACACTAATTTTGACCTGAGCATATTTTTCCAGGGCGTATCCGGCAACAAAATATACAACCAGATATTAACTGACATCGAAGGTTTTTACCGGCCATTTAATATAACTGAAAGAGTAGCTAACAATAGTTGGCATGGCGAAGGAACCAGTAATACTTTCCCGCGTTTATCATGGAATGGAGCAGCCAATAACAAGCGCCCTTCCACACGCTTCCTGGAAGATGGATCGTATTTAAGATTGAAAAATGTTCAGCTCGGATATACACTCAATTCAAAAGTATTGTCAGGTTATCACATCGCTTATGTTCGCTTTTTTGTTAGCGGCCAAAACCTGCTCACCTTTACAAAGTACACCGGGCTTGATCCGGAAATGTATGGTAATAATAATTCTGCCGGCGATGGAGTAAGGGCTGTGGGCATTGACTGGGGCACCTATCCATTGGCCCGTACGTATACATTTGGTGTAAACATAAATTTTTAAAAAAATGAAATTCATTATTAATATGAAAGCAAAAAATATTTTTTTACCAATAATAATACTGGGAATATTTACAACTGCCGGTTGTAAGAAAATTCTCGACCAGCCCATTGTTGGAAACTATGATGCATCACAATTTTTTACCTCTGATGTGAATGCAACGCTGGCTGTGAATGCTGCTTATACGCCACTCTTATTTACAGATGCGGGCTCTAATGCTATTTGGGTATTGGGAGATGTAGCATCTGATGACGCCATTAAAGGCGGTAACCCTGGTGACCAGGCTGATTTTTTAAGTGTAGAAACTTACAATATACTCCCGTCCAACAGCGCTGTAGAAAATGTGTGGCATAGGTATTATGATGGCGTATTCAGGTGCAATGTTGTTTTAGATGGTTTGGCTTCTGCAAGTACATCGGTATCCGATGATGCAAAGAAAACAGTCGCCGGCCAGGCAAAATTTTTAAGGGCTTATTATTATTTTTTGCTAACGAATTATTATGGCAAAATTCCTTTGCATTTAAAAGTAGAAACGCCGCAGGAGTCGCAAAGCCCTGCGCTTGACCAGGCTGCCATTTATACCCAAATTGAAACCGATTTGAAAGATGCAGTAAGTACTTTACCATTAACATGGTCAGGTACAACCGACCAGGGACGAGCCACAAAAGGAGCAGCACTTGCGCTACTAGCTAAAGCATATTTATTTCAGGGAATGTGGGATATGGCTGCGCAAACGGCAAAGGATGTTGAAGCCTTAGGCATTTATAACCTGCTTCCAAAATTCACTGACAATTTTAATGCAAGTACCAAAATAAATAACGAAGCCATTTTTTCTGTATGGCATAAAACAGGAGCAAGCCCTTTTCTTGGTAACAATTTAAATCAATGGTTTGCGCCGCGAACCTTAAACGGTTACGGGTTTTTCTATCCAACGCAAAGCCTTGTTGATAATTTTGAAAAAACAGCGTCTGATACTTCTGATCCGCGATTGGATTATTCGGTAGCACGGGCAGGCCATCCATATTACGATGTGGCTTTTGATCCATCATGGACTACAACCGGATATTTAAGTAAAAAGCAAATTCAGCCACTTTCAGAAATTCCGACCAATATAAAAGGCGATGGCAACCTTAATTATGAAGCGATCCGCTTTGCCGATATTTTATTAGTGGAAGCCGAAGCCTTAAATGAATCCGGAAACAGCAGCGGTGCATTAGTTCCTTTGAACAAAGTGAGGAAACGTGCAAGAGAATCTTATATAAATGATAAGTCATTGCCTGGTTATGGGCAGGTACCTGTTGGATTATTACCTGATATTGTAACTACAGACCAGTCGCAACTACGGGACATAATCAGGAGAGAAAGGAGAAGTGAGATGGCTTTGGAATTTCAACGTTTCTTTGATATCATGCGTTATGGCCAGGCTTATGCGACCAACGCATTGAAAGATGAACCAAATTTCAACTACGCGAACAATAGGTTTTTCCCCATTCCACAAAGTGAGCGGGACACTAATAAAAAATTATAATGAACAAATAAAAATATAAATATGAAAACGACTAAATTTTTGTTTTTAAAATTGATGGTAATTGTCATTGGATTATTGGTTTTTAATTCCTGTAAAAAAGACAATAATTCTGTTGATTACAATTCCGATAAGGCTCAACTGACAAAAACAATTGATTCTTTAACGCAGATTTACAGTGCTGCTGTTGAAGGCAACAAGCCCGGCAATTATGCTACGGGCTCCAAAGCAAGCCTGAAAGCTGTTTTAGATGCTGCAGCGCCGGTTACTTCGGGCCAGTACACACAGCAGGACGTGAATAATACAGTTGCAAATATTTTGAGAGCAGCACAGTCTTTCAATTCAAAAGTTATACAGGAAGTATCTGTTGAAAATCTTGTTGCCCAATGGAAATTTAATGGTGATGCTTCTGATAGTACGGGTCATGGCCATAATGGAATTTTAAAATCGGGCCTTGTGGGACCTGCACCCGGCATGGATGGCGGGGCTTTGCCTTTAGCTGTTGCAGATAGATTTGGGCGCCCCGGTATGGCGTACGATTTTAATAATGGAGGCTATATTGAAGTTCC
>JALYYM010000714.1 GCA_030946565.1 Bacteroidota bacterium
ACATGCCAATAAAAACCCAATAAACACTTTCTTCATTATTTCAATTTTTTTGCAAAGGTATTATAAAACACTGTTTTTGAAATTCTTCTTGTGGATTTTATTCTCAGCTAAAAGCTCTTTGTGAATATTATCAAGGATTCCATTTACAAAATGACCGCTTTGTTCTGTACTGTATTCCTTTGCCAGGTCAATATATTCATTGATGGTAACTCTCGGCGGGATAGTTTCGAAAAATAAAAATTCACAAACCCCCATTTCCATTAATATCATGTCGAGCGATGCAATACGCTCTGCATCCCAGTTTTTTAATTTTGGTTTTATCAGGTCGCGGCAAAGGCTTTTTTTAGTGATAACACATTCCAAAAGATCAACTGAAAAATCCATTTTTTCTTTACCCACCATCTCAGTAAAATTAAAGGCAGAAGGTTTTTGTAAAAGTGTATTCATCAGCAATATCATCATTTCTGCATCATCATCCCAATGGATAAATTTTTCTTCAGTATCGCTGATGAAATGATCATCTGGTAACATAAGCTCACCAAAAATAAATTCAAGAATTTTTTTCTCTGATTTTTTATCACGGGATTTTAATGCTGTGTACTCCTTGTATTCAGCAGATGCAACCAAAGCGAGGTAACATTTTTTTATCAGCTCATCATTTACCAGGTATTTTATTTTTAAATCTTCTACTGATTTTTTAAAAGAAAGATTTTCAAGAATTGCCCATATCGTTTCATTGCCGGCGATCTTCGTATTAATATTCAGATCATGTAGGGAAGGTAAATGCTTCTGGGACTTTTGCGCAGCATCTTTTTCTGAAAAACGGGCCACCTCAATTATATAATATACCAGGTAAGTAAATAGCTGTTGGGAATGTTCCAGGTTTTTTTTAAGAATTTGTAAAGGCTCGCCTGGCCGCGTGTCATGGTTCATGGATTCAACACTATACAAGGTCTGCATTACTTTTACCCGGATATTTCTTCTGCTTAACATTTCTAAAAGAACTTTTTAAGGCTGCGAAGATAATATGAAATTGTTTAGCGGATATTTTGAGTTAAAAAGACTTTAATTTGGAAGTACCTGCAAATTTTAGCTGAATTATTTTACGTCATTTAAGATTTGGCAAAAAAAATCCTGCTCTGTTAGCGGAGCAGGATTGTATAAAAATTTTCGATAAGAATATTGCTTATTCTACCACTAGTTTTTTCCGGGTAATGTTTGTTCCGTTATTATCACTTAGCTGCACTATATAAATACCGCTTAATCCTGTAAGATCAATTGTATTGCTTTGTTGCGTAAGCTTTTGTTCCTTTATTTTTTTGCCGGAATTATCATATAGCATCATTATGGCAGGACTGCTATAGTTGCCTAATAAAATTTGTACTTGCCCCTTTGCCGGATTAGGAGAGATGACAAAATTATTTTTGAGATCCGAATATGTGATGGTGCGAATGGCTGAAAAGGATGAGGAGCCATCAGCGTTTACAATTTCCAGCCTGTAAAATAATTTTGAGTTGTTAGTGATTGAAGAATCAAAAAAGGCATAGCTAAATTCAGCCGCCGAACTAGTATTCAGGGATTTGCTTTCAACAAAACCAATTTTGGAAAAACTTTGTTGGTTATTCTCTTTTCTGAGAATAGCGTACCCTTTTATATTTTGCTCAAATGCTGTATTCCATTGAAGTTTTACAATATCATTCCCTGATAATTTTTGTGCTGTAAATGAGGTTAAACTAATAGGCAGGGCGCTAAAGAAAAATACATCAGAAGTATCGCTTGAGTCAAGCATATTCGTTACTACTAATTGGTAGCTGCCACTTCCGGAAGGAATATAATCAGGATCAGTTGCGGCCGGTACAGGGATATTATTTCTCAACCATTGGTAAGTAAAGTTGCGGCCTTGTAAGCCTTGGAATAAAAATGAACCATTACCTTGATCTATTGATGTAAAATAAGCCTTAGGCCTGCGCTGGTAACTGGTATCTTCCAGCCTGTAAACTGTTCCATCATTATTAAACAATATATATAGGTCTCCTAATCTATCCTGCCCGAAAGAAACGGGATTGCCGGTTGCCTGCGCATTCGTGATATAGCGGGTAACCATGCCCGCCAGAGTTCCATTTGATTGTGTTATGCCATCTATCCACTTTGAAACATAATCGGCAAATAAGTAAACACCCCATAATGATTTAGATTGGGCACTTCTATATACATAGCCGCCGGTGACAGAATGCCCAACTGCATGTGTGTAATCATATATTGGTAAAGTTAGCCCGGTTTGATTACAGCCTGAAGGCGGATTATAACATGCAGTGCCTTCCATAATATTCCATCCATAGTTTCTTCCACCCGCGGCATTTGCATTTTGAAAATCTATTTCTTCTACAGCGTTCTGGCCGACATCCGCAATCCAAAGATCTCCTGTGATCCTATCGAAGCTGCTGCGCCATGGATTGCGAACACCATAAGCCCATATTTCTGGTTTTACTCCACTCTGCCCTACAAAAGGGTTTGTTGGCGGATTTCTATAAGGCTGCCTCACTGATGAATTGCTTATGTCAATCCGTAATATTTTTGCAAGAAAAGTATTTTTGTTTTGGCCATTTCCCTGTGGGTCTCCCGCGCTGCCGCCGTCACCTAAGTTTATATACAGGTATCCGTCTTTGCCAAACATAAGGTTGCCACCATTATGATTAGAAAAGGGCTGCGTCTGCGAAATTATTCTTAAGCTCGTGGTGTTTGCAACATTAGAATCTGAAGCGCTTACTGTGTATTGCTCGATGACAGTGGTCAACAGTCCCGCAATGTTAGCAGTATAATCCACAAAAAATTTTCCATCAGTTTTATAATTAGGGCTAAACGCGAAACCAAGGAAACCTTCTTCGCCATTTGTATACGACGATACTTTAGCAGTTATGTCAAGGAAAGGTGCCGGGCGAAGCGTGCCATCAGCATTGACTACCCGTATTCTGCCGGGACGCTCTGCCACAAATAGCCTGTCATCGCCACAATTTTTAAGATCAATCGGTAACGTAAACCCGTTAACATAAGGATTTACGGCAAGTTTTTGAGCTGTTATTTTTTTTGCATTCAGGGTAAGCAGCGCAGCAAAAAAAAAGATAGGAAAGATATTTTTCATTTGTTCAGTTTAGGTATTTTTTTTTACAAATACACTGGAAGTAATAACAAATTTTACGGCAAATTGTTGCATGATATTCATAAAATGAATTTCGAAATTGCTTCTTTTTTTTAGATAAAAGCCTCGGAACGATGAAGAACAATTATTAACGACAAAAAGATAGAAAAAATACTACAAACCTATAAGCCGGATCCTGTATCCCGTGATGTGACGGGAGGTTATCATTTATCTTGCTGTTACATTACTGCAACAATCTTGCTGCCTACCCTTCCCGGTATTCCACAATAACGCGGAAATATAAACGAGCAGTTTATCTTGCCAGCCCATGATAGGTCATGTGCCAGGCAAACCAGGATATACGTGGCATTACAGCACACAAGGTTTACCCTCCCGGCAGGTTACCGAGCCGGGACGTGAGCTTTTACCTCACGTTTTCACCCTTATCCCGATGGACGAAACCCGCCATCGGGACGGTAATTTTCTGTGGCACTTTCTTCCCGGTGTAATCCGGGACCGGCCGTTAACCGGTGTGTTGCTCTTTGCTGTCCGGACTTTCCTCCCCGCTATAAAAACGGAGCGATAACCAGGTTTGTAGCAGTGTAAATATACGAAGCTTGCCGCAGCTCTTTGATCACGCATGCGGCAGAAGGCAGAGACGAAAATTCAGGTGATAATGTAAAAAAAGATATTTGCTACAATTGCCTCATCAATGAAAATTGGCCTATTTGCCCTGTAGCCTGCAATGTGTATTTACCTGAAATATTTTTTCCATCAGGAGAAAGCCTGCCCTTAGCAACAGTGCTTACGCCACCTATATTTAAATAAAGTTCAATATCACCGCTATAATTGTAGCCATAGCCCGAACCAATAACTTGATTGGATACATATATCTCAATATTTAAGTTACTGCCATTTTGCACAATGTCGTATGTATAAATTACTCCATTATCGTTTATAGACCAGTTGCCATCAACGTTTACACTAGAAGTATTTGCCGGGGGAGAATCATCAACGAGGTTCTGTTGCGGGTCTTTCTGTTGCGGCTCACTCTGCTGCTGTACCTGGTTATTATTTACATCATTTCCGGGATCCAACGAATTTGATCGATTCTTTTCGTCAGCAATATTTACCAGCACCGACACAGTTATTATTATTCCTATTAAAATATATACCCACCACGAATTTTTTTTCCACCACGTTTTGTCGCCTACGGGAGGAACAGGTATTGGAGGCTTTGGTGTGATACCAGATTTTATCAGAACATTTATGAGCTGCTCTGTATCATAATCCCATCGCTTATTACTTATTTCATACGACTGCCTTAGCAGCAAAGGTTGCAGCTCTTGAGGCAGGTCAGCCGCATCAGGCAGTTGCCCGCCATTTACCAACACCGGCACTACACGTATGTCTCTTTGCAGTGCAGTACTTATTTCTGTCTTCACCCAGTCATTTGGATTTCTTATCCTGGAAGTATTGTCTGCTGGATTTACTCCGAGCCAATGCGGGCCAATGATCGCAAGCATAATATCACAGGATTCCAGGGATTTGGAAATGGCTTTGGTAAAATCAAGCCCGGGCTCTATTTTATCAATATCCATGAAGATTTGATCATCGCTAAAATGTTGCTTAAGCCTGTCCACGAGTCGCCCTGTTTCTCCTGCAGTATCATGTACGCGATAGTTAATGAAAATATTCTTTTTTCTATTTTGCTTTACCTCTTTGGAAAAACCTGGAATGTTCATGGTATAAATTGTTAGTTAGGCAATCAGGTTATTGGTTTCTAAATTACAAATAATGATTCAGTTATCAGCACCTTGTTTTATAATCTCTTGGTGCGCACCGGGAGAGTTAACGAGCCTTATATTTAAAATAAGATTTTATGAAAGCTTTTCTAACTTAAAAATATATTTGTCGCGATTTGATTAGTAAAATCAATAAGCCTGAAAAAATCATTTTACTCATCCGGGTTCCTCCTTTATGTTTGCAAAAAAAGACAATATGGATTTGCAAAAAATGATCGGCGAAGCGTGGAGCAATCGTGCGCTTTTAAAAGATGAAGTTTATACAGATGCGATACGAAATGTAATAGATAAAGTAGATGAAGGCGAACTGCGTACAGCCATGCCCGTAAGTGACGCCCTTTATAATAAAGAATCATCACAGGTATGGAAGGTAAATGAATGGGTAAAGCAGGCGATACTTTTATATTTTGGAATACAACAAATGGAAACTTACACTTTGCCTCCGTTTGAATTTTATGATAAAATGAAACTTAAAAAAAATTATAAAGATCT
>JALYYM010000710.1 GCA_030946565.1 Bacteroidota bacterium
GATGGCAAAGGTTTTATTTTGATAGAAAATACAGAGGGTAACGGCTTAAAAAATATGCGGGCAAGGGCCACGGAGGTTAACGCAAAGTTTAATATTCAATCAAAGCCAGGCAAGGGAACAACGATAATAGTAGACTTGTAAATACCCAATTGAGGGTCTTATAAAAGCAATGCATCAACTTATTTTTGCAATGTGACTGAAAGCAAAGAAATACGGGTTGCCATTTTTGAAGATAACCCAATTATGATGGATGCTTACCGCTCCATCCTCAATGGTTCACCCGGCTATAAATGTACGGGAAGCTTTACCAGTTGTGATAATTGGAAACACGATATTGAAAAGAGCAATCCGGATGTAGCCCTGATGGATATTGAGATGACGGGCATCAACGGCATAAAGGCAACTGGTCTTATAAAAAAAGAATTTCCTGGGGTAAGAATATTAATACAAACTGTTTTTGAAGATGATGCAAAAATATTTGAAGCATTATGCGCCGGTGCCAGTGGGTACATTTTAAAAAATACTTCGCCTGTAAAAATGCTGGAAGCTATAAGTGATGTATACAATGGTGGTGTAGCTTTTAACCCCACAGTAGCAGCTAAAGTAGTTACACTCTTTCAGCAATTTATTGCTCCATCACAAACTATAAATAATTATCAACTTACTGACAGGGAAAAAGAAATATTACAGCACCTTACAGAAGGCATGCCCATGCCGCGTATTGCCGAAAAAATCTTTCTCGGTTATGAAACGGTAAGAGGTTATGTAAAAAGCATCTATCACAAACTTCATGTGGCTTCAGCTACCGAGGCTGTAGCAAAGGCGATCAAAGAAAAGTTGGTATAGCCTTCATTACTGATAGTCTTCATGTTTGATTCTACAAATTTCATGCTTCGCGCAAATACCCTCAATTGAGGGGTTGTTCTGGCGTTCTCAGCTGTTAGTTTTGACCCACCAATCTATCCTTTCCTAAACCATGCTTACGGTATACATTTTCAACTTATCATACTTCATCCAGTTTTTCAAAATCTTTCATTCATCAAAAATTTATGTTATGAAAACAAAAATTTATTCCTTTTTAGAAACTTTACTCAATAAAAAATTTACGATTGTTTTTGCTGCAATTGTTTTAAGCGTTACGATTTTAAAAGCGCAAATACCAGATCAGCTTAAGAATTTACCGGCTTTTAAATTGCGTGCCTCAATACTTTCATCATCACATAAACCACAAGCACACGGCATATTAAACGACATGCGGTCCAGTAACAATGCACCTTGTCTTAAAGCGCAAAATACTTTAGGTGGTTCAGGCTTTGATTTTGGAGGCAAACTTATCGAAACCCGTGACGGTGGTTTTATAGTTTGCGGTGGAACCAATTCTGCAGATGGGGATTTTAGTGTACCTGCTGCAGATGGCAATGACGCATACATAGCAAAGTATAACAAGCACCGGCATCTTGAATGGACAAAAACTTTTGGTGGCACGGGAGATGATTTTTTTAATGATATAGCCCAAACTTATGATGGTGGTTATATTTTAGCAGGATTCACAAGCTCCACTGACGGCGATGTAAGCGGCAATCATGGGGCGTATGATGTATGGGCAGTAAAAGTGAACGCAACAGGAAGTATGGAATGGCAGAAAAGCTTAGGTGGCAGCGGCTTCGATTTTGGTAATGCTGTTGTACAAACATTTTATGGAGGTTATGCTATTGCAGGTTTTACTACTTCCAACGATGGAAATGTAAGCGGCAATCATAATACAGATGGTAATGGTGATGCATGGCTTGTTGAGTTGGGATTGAAAGGAAATGTATTGTATCAACATTGTTATGGCGGAAGTGGCTCTGACGGATTTGCTGGTATAGTTAAATCAGATTTTGGGAGTTTGATTCTTGGAGGAACCACAACATCTAACGATGGAGATGTGAGCGGAAACCACGGAGGACAAGATGCATGGGTTATTAAAGTTAATATATCTGGAAATATAGTTTGGCAAAAAACGGTTGGGGGAACCGGTTTTGAAAATCTGAACAATGGTGGCATAATAACAAAAACTACTGACGGAAATGTGGTAATAGATGGTCTCAGCAATTCGCATGATGACGATATTCAGGGGAAAAATGATACTGTAGTTTCATTTCTTACAAAATTAAATTCACCAACTGGCAACATTATCTGGAGCAAGAGTTTTGCCGAACCAAAATACAGAGCTGGCGAGGGTGTGTTTTCTACCCGGGACGGAGGAGTAGTTGAAACCGGTTCATCAGCTGGAAATGGTTTTGATGGTTCTACTTTTGATGTATTGGTTTCAAAAATTGATAAAAATGGAAAAGAAGAATGGTATAAAAAACTCGGCGGAAGTGATTTTGATGGCGCATTAAGCAGCGGCTATGAAAGTCCTGATGGTAGTTTAAATATATTATGCCAGACAGCATCAACTGATGGGGATGTAAAAAATAATCACGGTGGCATTGATACCTGGATAATAAAACTGGGGCGATGCGGAGAAAAAGATGCAGATGAAAATCTAATTAGCGCTAACGAAACTATAGCTGTAACAAAAAATATTCTTGATATTAATAATCCATCTCTTAAACTATATCCTAATCCTGCAAAAGATGTATTAAGAGTTGAAGGCTTAAACACATCCTCCAAAACAATACTTTCATTATTTAATGCTTCAGGAAAGCTGATACAGCAATCAACTGCTACAGGAGAAACTTATACTTATAGTTTACAAAAATTAACAGCGGGCAGCTATTATATAAAAATAGAATCAGATAAAAAAACTACAACATTAAAGTTTGTAAAAGAGTAACATTCGTTTTTCAACATAATCAAATAAAAAAATATTATAAAACAAATGAGGGTGCATTTCAAACTCGCTACGCAGCGTGGCTGCAAAAAAGCCAGCATATCCGTTATTGATTTTTAATTAACTGGCAATAGTGTATATATAGTTGTCGTTCAGCATAGCTAGCCGTGATCGGTGTGACATCGACCACGGCGGCTGATACTTCGTTTGTAAAAATGCTGAAAGCTATAAACGATGTATACAACAGTGGTGTAGCTTTTAACCCCGCAGTAGCAGCTAAAGTAGTTACACTTTTTCAGCAATTTATTGCTCCATCACAAACTGAAAATAATTATCAGCTAACAGCCAGGGAAAAAGAAATACTGCAGCACCTAACAGAAGGCATGCCTATGCCACGTATAGCAGAAAAAATATTTCTTAGCTATGAAACAGTAAGAGGCTATGTAAAAAACATCTATCAGAAACTTCATGTGGCTTCTGCTACGGAGGCTGTAGCAAAGGCGATAAAAGAAAAGTTGGTATAGCTTTCATTACTGTTTAATTCTACAAATTTCATGCTTCGCTCAAATACCCTCAATTGAGGGGTTGTTCTAAATATCTCCAGCTGTTAGTTTTGACCATCAATTTTATCCTTCCAAAACCATTACTCTAATTATATCAGCTTAATCACCGAACTATTTGAATTCCTGGTGGAAAAGTTCGGGTTGCATAAAAAATAATCGTTTGCGTTTCCAAAATTTTAAACGACTAAAGAGTTAAAGCAAACATGTAGATTATTTTTTACGACCTACCTATTTACCGTTAAAAATACTTCCCTGTGACCACCTTTGCACTTTCTTAAGAAGTGAGATGAATACTTGAATGCCGTGCCCGGCAATTTATTAATTCCTCGCATGTCTTGCAAAATCCAAAAACCTCCTGCGAATTAGCTGATATTACCATTATTAATCTTTAAAACAATGACCATGCAAAAGTTACTTAAAAAATTAATGCCCGGCTTTTTTTTAGTGGTTTTGCTTGCAATTGGTTGTCGCAAGCAGGAAGAGATTGTGCCAAGTCAGGACCCATCATTGCTTCCATCAAAAGCACAATTAAAAAATGACGCCGGGAAATTTGATTCTTACATCGCCCAATCGTGGTACAACCTTGCATTGCAACTGGTACAGGTGACACCCGGCCATACACCGCCAATTGCTGCACGGAGTTTTG
>JALYYM010000726.1 GCA_030946565.1 Bacteroidota bacterium
GGAACTTTTTTAAAAAGTCGCTTGTAAAAGCCTGGTCAATCTTTTCTTTGTCAATAAAAATTTTTTCTTTTCTTAAGTTGATACCGAAGAAGTAATAAACAAGTAAACCCTATGCCGGGCAGCACAAATAATTAACAGCAGATAGGAATGTGTTTTTAAAGGATTTTTATTTTCAAGAATAATGCGGATGGCTGTAAGAACTAAAATTATTCCATAAGGTCATCGTTTGCCCCCAGGTATGGAGAATACTAATCATTCCGGTTTGTGCGCCCAGCCATTTATGGTCATACTGCTATCATCTGCAGTTCCGGCTGACGTTTCTTTACTCAGCTTTTTATTCTTAATTTCATCTTTGTAACTTTATTGGGCTGCGATTCCGGGCAGGACTTTATAAAATACCCTGCCATCGCCAATCCTTAACGTTGTATGCCAACTTTTTTGGACACTTTCTACGACTTCAAAAAAATCTATTTGACACTTGTTCCATTTTAAGTTAACTTTGTAGGGACACAATTTTGAATGGAACAAATCAGAGAACTAATATTTTACCGATATTATTTTCATGAGTTTTTCAACCAACAGACTGAGAAAGTAAGAGAGAAAATTGATTATGTGCTTTTTGTGCTGACACATGCCGACCGTGTTCCAGAGAAATTTTTAAAGCACATGGAAGGGCATAAAAGTCTTTACGAAATCAGAGTTGAAGTCGGCAACAATATCTTTCGCATCTTTGCTGCTTCGACAAACGGAGGATTGTTGTTCTTTTTAATGGCTTTCAAAAAAAGAAACAGAAAACTCCAAAACAAGAAATTGACTTGGCGATTAAATTAATGAAACAATATTTTGACAAAAAATAAATAACTATGGCGACCAATAAAAAAAATACAGCAACCTTTGACGAGCACCTGACTAAACGTTATGGCAAACGTGGGACAGAAAAAAGAACAGAGTTTGAAATAAAAGCCAAAGCATTTCTCATTGGCGAAGTAATAAAAGACGAAAGGCAGCTTGCAAAATTAACACAGGAACAATTGGCTGAAAAAATAGGTGCTAAGAAAAGTTTTATTTCAAGAATTGAAAATGGAAAAAGTGATATTCAGCTTTCAACACTTTACCGACTTCTTGAATTTGGCTTAGGTAAAAAAGTTGAGCTGACAGTTCGCTAATCAGCAGCCCATACAACAGGCGGTTTGCAATATAGCGCGGCTACGAATATATTCTCAGCTTTTGTTCTCTAATCGGCTTCGTTTCCAGCCGACGAATAAAGCCGAGCTGTAGTTCTTATCATCATCTTTTTGTGACTTTATTCAGCAGCAGTTACGGGCTGACGATTTTCAAATACCGCCACATCGCCAAGCCGTACCGTTAGCGGCTATGCGTTTTGACACGCTAATTTTGATAATGCAAACCTTAAATTATTATCTTCATGCCGACATAATCGAAGCATGAACATTGAACAATATCAGCTTAAATCGGGACTTGAATTATTAAGTTACGAATTTATTAGTGAAGGACCGAAGGGATTAATTTATAAACGCATCCAGTTTACGCTTGTAAACAGACAAGGGGTTTACAATCTTGCATTTGGCGACAAAGATCTTGCTACGGGTGAAATAGATGACAAAGTCATTAGCAACAATGGTGACAGTGAAAAAGTATTGGCAACAGTTGTTGGTGCTGTATTTGCATTTCTTAACCAGAATCCTGACGCATGGATTTTTGCAGCAGGCAGCACTTCTTCAAGGACAAGGCTTTATCAGATGGGAATTGCTAAATATTATGATGAAATAAGTGAAGAACTTGAGATTTACGGACGGATTAAAGATGATTGGCATCCCTTTGAAAAAAACAAAGATTATCAAGCATTTATCGCTAAACTGAAAACTTCTTAAATTTGAGTTATGAAAACAGTCAAAGAACTTAATGAAAGCAAAGTTCCAATTGTAATACTTGACAAATCATTGGACAAGTTAAATGACGTTATTCTTTTCCCTGAAAAGGTTAAAAAGGCAAAAGAGACGATTGACAAAATTGGACTTCCTAAAAATACGAAGGACAGCCACTAACATTATGCGTATTGAAGAAAGCCCCCCGATTTTAAAACTGATTGAAAAAAATAAAAAAAGCCCTGATCTATTAGAGACCGGG
>JALYYM010000730.1 GCA_030946565.1 Bacteroidota bacterium
TGCGGTGCATCCGGCAATACCTTGCTAATGGAGCGCTTTATTTTATTTAACTCATCCATCAAATGAATTTTGTTGTGGAGCCTTCCAGCAGTATCAATAATTATTACGTCAGAGTTTTTTGCTATTCCACTTTGAACTGTGTCAAAAGCAACAGCACTGGGATCCGCGCCCATTGCATGTTTAACGATTGGCACCTTCGCTCTTTCGCTCCATATATTCAATTGATCAACCGCTGCCGCCCGAAAAGTATCCGCCGCTCCGAGCAAAACCGATTTGCCGGCTAAGGTGAAATTATGTGCAAGTTTCCCAATGGTAGTCGTTTTTCCAGCTCCGTTTACACCAACAACTAAAATTACATGAGGCCTCTGTTTTGGAAGTTCATAATCTTTATAAGAAGTATCGCCCGGCGAATCTATCAGTACGTTCTGAATTTCCTGCTTTAAAATTTTATTAAGCTCCGCGCTATTTATATATTTGTCTTTTGCAACTCTCTTTTCTATTCCATCAATAATTTTTATTGTAGTATCTACGCCAACGTCCGCGGCTACAAGGGCATTTTCAAGATCATCCAGCACATCTTCATCTACTGTACTTTTGCCGGCAATTACTTTCGTGATCTTGTCAAGAAATCCTTGTTTCGTTTTTTCAAGCCCTTTATCGAGGCTTTCCTTTTGTTCCTTTTTGCCGAATATTTTATCAAAAATTCCCATGCTGAATATTTAGTAAAGGGTAAAAATAAATAAAGCTATCCGCAACATTCTGCAGGATAGCCTTATTTAAATAATGTTGGGTACTAAATTAGCTTGCCAAAAAATCCTTGATCTTATCCTTGTGAATAATAGATTCCTTGAAGGTGTACGAGCCTGATTTAGAACTGCGAACTGCACGAACTACTTTAGTCCAGTTCTTTGCGTCAGCAAGGGATTTCTGGTCCTTGGTCTTGATCGCGGTTTTAGCTGATTTTGCCATTTTAAAAAGTTAATTAGTTATTAGGTTAATAGTTAACAAGGGAAAAACTTTACTCAATTAAATCAGTAAACATTTCACGTTATTAACTCCTTATTTAATTTCTTTATGAACTGTTACCTTCTTCATTATTGGATTGAATTTTTTCAACTCCAATCTTTCAGGTGTGTTCTTCTTATTCTTCTTTGTAATATAACGGCTGGTGCCAGGCAGGCCGGAAGTCTTATGCTCTGTGCATTCTAATATTACCTGTACCCTGTTTCCTTTCTTTGCCATAAAAAATATTTAATTATTATATTCAGATTTTCGCCCCGTTGGCTCTCATCTCCTTTACAACTTGCAAAAGGCCATTTTTATTAATCGTGCGGATAGCTTCAGTGGATAGTTTTAAAGTTATCCATTTGTCTTCTTCAGCAAGAAAATATCTCTTCTTTTGAAGGTTAGGCAAAAAGCGCCTGCGTGTTTTAATATTTGAATGCGAAACAGTGTTACCTGTTATCGGCCTTTTTCCTGTAACCTGACAAACTCTAGCCATAGTGATCTTTTTTTCGGACGGCAAAGGTAATGAAGAAATAATTATTTGAAAAATAAATAAACGTCTTTTTTACCTATTAATAAAATAGGTCCGGCATTTTGTGCTAATTATCCGGCTTATATAGCGAAAGGCACACTTTATGTGTAATATAGTAAAATCATTTTATGGAAACATTTAATAAAGTAATTAATGATGACAAACCTGTATTAGTTGACTTTCATGCGGAGTGGTGCGGCCCTTGCAAAATGATGGCGCCAGAGCTGCAGAGATTTGCGCAAACCAACAGGGATGCCGTACGCGTGATAAAAGTTGATATAGATAAAAATCAGCCGGCTGCCAATCATTACCAAATACAAGGCGTGCCAACATTAATACTTTTCAAAAAAGGTAAAATATTATGGAGGCAATCAGGCGCTATGAACGCAAAGCAAATTTCGCAGGCAGTTACTCCCAAACTATAGAAAGAGATTTTAAATGTGCGTGACAGCAACTATGCCATTCTGTTGCAGTTTTTTCCTTTTTACTTTCTTCCATTCACGAATCATTTGCAATATCACCGCAAGCAAAATGAGCATGAAGCCTAAGTAAAATCCCGGGCCTAAAAATTTATTTTCATTGAAAAGTATGAAGGCAAGAATAATAGAATAAACAGGTTCAAGATTATATGTAAGGTTAGCGGTAAATGCAGACAATACTTTTAAGGCATTTAATTGCAATATGAAACTTATTACGGTACATATCACAGCAAGTACCAACAGCCACATCCAATCCGAAAA
>JALYYM010000735.1 GCA_030946565.1 Bacteroidota bacterium
CAAATAATCTCGCAGATTTAATTCCCACCTTACCGAGTTCAGGATTAGTGAATGTATAACCAACTTGTACATTTTTTAACTTCAGATAACTTCCATTTTCAACGAAATAACTATTTACAGAAGTATAGTTTTTGTTGGGATCAAGTGTAAAAGAGCCATCTGGATTTTTAACACCCAATCTTGGCTGGCCGGTTAATTGGTTAGTGCCTAAAAATGATGCATTAAATACTTTGCTTGTCGTATTCCCATCTGAAAATGGGTACATTTCATACGCCTTTACTCCATTGAAAAGATCCACGCCCGCAACGCCATTAAATAATAATGCAGCATCAAAGCCTTTAAAATCAAGCCGGATGCTGGCGCCATATACAAACTTAGGATTAGGGTTTCCTATCACCTGCCTGTCGGCAGGAGATAGAGTGGGACCATTTTTAGCGTCATGGGCAAATATAAGATCGCCGGCGTGGGCATTGGGCTGCGCACTTGCCGCTGCATCAGCATCTGATTGAAAGATTCCGGTTACTTTATAGCCATAGAACGAACCAAACGGCAGACCGGCCTGTGTAACCGTGATATTTTGGTTGGACATGATATTGAAACCCGCGTCTCCATTGCTGTAATAATTATACCCGTCAAAAAGTTTATCTGTAACAATACCGCTCAGGTCAACCACTTTGTTTTTGTTAAAGCCACCAGTGAAGCTTACATCAAATCCTAATTTCCCGGCTCTATCCCGGTAACCAAGCAGAATATCAACTCCCTTACTATTTACTTTGCCAATATTGGTGAAATACGGCGCTGTATAGCCTGAGCTTAAAGCTACAGGCAATGCATACAACATATCTTTTGTATCCCTGTTATACCATTCTACGGTAAAGTATAGTTTACTTTTTAACGCTTCGCCATCTATGCCTATATTGGTTTCGTAAACTGTTTCCCAATGCAGGTTTGGGTTCGGTATCGCATTAATGCTAACTCCAATATCCAGCGGACCACCGGGTGTAAAATTAGCTCCTGAAAGTGAGCCCAGACCCGAGGGGCCTGCAAACGGACTATAAGCGGCAACATACGTATAAGGAGGTATAGCGCTGTTGCCTAAACTACCATAGCTGCCCCGTAGTTTCAACAGGTTAAAAATATTTGTTGCTGAATTAAAAAATTCTTCGTCACTGATATTCCATCCTGCGGAAGCTGCACCGAAAACGCCTTTTTGTTTATTAGGGCCAAAGACGGTAAAGTTGGCATCCTGCCTAATAGAGCCTGACAAATAATAGCGACTGTCGAAATTGTAATTGATCCTTCCAAAATAAGATTTTATCAATCCGTTGGGATCATACTTACCCGTGATATTATTGGATGATTGGGATGTTTGAATGAATGAATAACCCGGCAAACCAACGTAACTCTGCGAAGCCGAAATGTTACTGAATTTAGAAGTGATCTGTTCAAAACCCGCTATGGCGTTTATGCTGTGTTTACCGAAGGTTTGATCGTAGGTAAGCACATAATTTGATAACACCTGGTTACTTTTAATGGCAAACCTGGTAAGTGAATTGATATTGTTAACTACCGTTCCGAAATTGAAAGAGTTCTGAAAATAATCCTGCGATTCTTCATAATAGGAATAACTGAAGTTAGTTCTGAAGGTAAGATGAAAGGGCAGTTGTACTTCTGCAAATATATTTCCCTGCAAATTGTTTTTATAGTTCTGTGCATTTGCTGATTCTACTGCGCCTACAGGGTTGGGCCCTCCGAACGAGAGTCCGTTGTAACCAGGCGGTACCACACCCCAGCCTCCATCGCTTTTCGTAATTGGAATAATGGGCAGTGTTCTGAAAGGAGCGTTGTGTAACTGCGCCTCGCTACCCACAGGAGGGCCGGTTTTGCGCTGAGAGAAAGCCAACTGCTCTCCTATTTTTAAAAATTTAGCGAGTTTGTAATCTGTGTTAAGCCTTGCACCGCCAATGTTAGAATAGTTTTTTATGTAAATACCTTTTTGTTTGTTGTAAAATCCTGACAAAAGATAATTTGTTACCGGCGTTGTTCCCGAAACAGATAAATTATAATTTTCTTCAGATGCGTCTCCATACAATGCATTCGCCCAATCGGTATTGGCAAGCGTATCTGTATGCATTGCCCCCATAAAATATTGTGGACGGATAATATTCTGTAACCTGATGTAATCATTTTTATCAAGCAATTTAATAAGCTTAGGCTTGCTGATGCCATACCTTGCATTAAGATTGATTGAAGGCTTCGCTGTAGTTCCTCTTTTTGTAGTGATAACAATTACGCCGCCCGCAGCAGCAGAGCCATAAATGGCCGCGGCGCTGGCATCTTTCAATATGTCAACGGTGGCGATATCCTGCACGTTAATATTATTTCCGGCAACCCTCACTCCATCCACAATATATAAGGGCGTAGGCTGATGCAAAGAAGAAAGCCCCCTGATAATTATGGTAGGCGTGGCATCGGGCATCCCGGAGTTTTTAATTACCTCGACTCCTGCCGCCCTTCCCTGCAAGGCTTCCGTTACATTTGTTACCGGCAAATTTTTAATAGCTTCCCCTTTTACTGATGATACCGCCCCCGTTACATCTTTTCTTTTTTGGGTGCCGTACCCAATTACAACCACCGCGTTGAGGCTCGTTACTAATGGCTGCAGAGAAACGTTTACCTGGCTGGTATTGCGTAAAGGAATTTCCAGGGTTTCAAATCCAACATTGGAGATGGAAATGTTATTTACCGAAGAAGGAACAGGTAAGGAAAATTTTCCCGCTTCACTTGTGGTAACTCCTTTACTGGCTCCCCTGGCTGTAACCGATGCACCAGATAAGGGTATCCCCTTGTCGTCAGTTACGGTACCGGTAATAGTTTTGTTCTGGGCAAGGCCAGCCTGGAGAATAAGTAACAGTACTGCGCTGCACCATAGTTTTTTAAGCAATCGTTTATTTTGCATAAACTTTTGAGTTTTGTTTAAAATGAAAGAATTAAAATCTGAAAGAAACTTTAATGAAGTGATCGTTTTTTGACGTTTACCTAACTTATCGTTATTTGTCGGTTGAAAAAGCCTTCCTGAATTTGTCACAAGCAAAAAATAAAAATAAGATAGACAATAAGCGGATTGCAAATTATATTGAAAAAGTATAAAGAATATTTACAAAAATGAATCAGAGTAAAGATATAGCGCCTTTAAAAACAACGGGTTATATACATATATATTTTATAGGAATATAATAAAACTTCAATGTGTTTTTATGTAATTTCTCAGGGATGATTGGGCTAAAATGCTGTATTAACGATTCCAATCTTCATAATTCGCTTTTCAAATTCTTCATTGGGAACAATAGATTTATTTTTAATCCTCGTTTTATAAGTATTAATGGTATGCACCGAATATTGCAGAATGTGAGCCACTTTTTCATTTTCATGAATTCCCATTCGGGCGAGGCCAAATATTCTGAGATCTGTGTTAAGAAGTTCGCCGGTCTTTAAATTTATCCTGTCTTCCTGTTTAAAAAGCTCATTGAATTCTTCGACAAAAGTTGGAAACAGTTTTAAAAACGCACGGTCAAAGTTTTTCAGCAGATCTTCTTTTTCTCTTTTCAGGTTAATATTATTTACGAGGAACCTGATTTCATCAATTTTGCGATCGGAAATTTTTTCTTTAACCAATTTTTTAAAACGTTCTATTTTATCGAAGAATTCTGAGTTTACATTAAAAAAGTAACCCAGGTATTCTTCCTTGATTTTATTGGCGTCATTCAGTTTTTCATTTGTTTCTGAAAGGTGTTTATTGATTACTTGCGTTTTTTGGTGAGCTTCTATTAGTGCTTTCTGAGTGGCTTGTAATTTTTTTACCTGTTTGAAAACAATAATAGCAAGTATAATTACCAGTAACAACAGGAATGTAACGAGCGCCGCATACCATATCAGGCTGGCTTTTTGTGCTTCTATTACGGAAAACCTTTGTGCTTCAATCAAAGGTAAAATTGCGCTCACCTGAACTTTTCTCTGCCGGGCTCCATAAAATACGGCATCTTCAAATGCCCTGTTAATGCAAAGAGAGGCGTTTTTTATATCTCCCTTTTTATTTAATAATGTTGATAATATGAATGCAGCAGATGTTTCTTTGGTAGAAGACTGAACATCCGCAATTACTGCTTTTATAAGTAAAGGGATCGCCTTGTCGTTTTCACCATTTTGAATGTAAAGGTCGCTAAGTGTAGAAGCAGTTACGGCAATTTGATGAAGAGTAAGCACAGGGCGGGCAAGTAGCTTATCGAAATTTAATTTGGCTCCTGTTTTATTTCCAGACTTTAATTTTTTTAAACCATCATAATATAAATATTCGTAAGAATTATTATCGCTCAAAGCGAGCGTCGAGTCAACATATTGCGCGGCGAGATAATTATAATCAGGTGTATAATACCGGTCGTTGTCATAATCGCCAAGGTCATAGTAATACCTGGCCATTAATGCATAGTATTCAACTTTGCCATTATTACTTAAACCCCTGGTATTAATCGTTGAAAGTAAATCAAGAGTTTCCTTATACATCCCTGAAGACAACAACGAAAAGCCAAGTTTAATCCGGACAAAATTCACCAGGTCTTCGCTGCCCAATTGCATTGATACGGCTTCCAGTTTTTTGGCGTAAGTATAGGAAGAGTCGTATTGAAATAACTTGTATGCTTCGTACAGCTCATTATAAATTTGGAACACCCGTCTAAGATCAGCGTTTTCGGTTTTAAAAACCGATTGTTTAAGCTTATATATCTCTGCCTCTTTAGCCCTGTCGTACCGCGGCGCCTCCTTCAATATTTCATTTAATTTTCCAAGGGAATTCGTGAGTGAATCTGTTTGAGCGTATTGGGCGTTAAAAAAAAAGATATTGATAATAAAAAGAAAAAATCTTTTCATATAAAGGCGGTTAGAAAATGTAACGGTGCCATAAGATGCAGTTTGGAATGAAGCAGTATGCCTATCACCATTCAAAAATATTGATTATATCCTATCTGCATTAAATCATTATTTTTTTGCACCATTTCCGCGATAATATCAGGTTTCAGCATCATACTTTGCTTTATTAAAGCTCCATTCATTTTCTTCTTTACTACCGGTGGTACCATACACGAAAACCATTTTGTGATTGAATGCTTCTTTAAAAGTCCCATACCCGGCCTGGATTTTTTTGATCAGCGCCAGGGGCTGAAGTAATTGCCCAATCTTTATTTTCTTTCAAAAGAAAAATAGTGTCATTACCACTTTTGGTTTTATAAGAAACTATATTTCCATCCAGCGCAATTTGTATTTCCTTACCTGCATCAAAATCGTTCAGTGATAATTTTAGCAAGCGAATATTTTCTGTAGATCCTTTAATATTATTTTTTGCCTTATCTCTGGCTAAATTAATGTGGCTATATTCTAACGGGTGCATTTGTTGTTGAATAGATACCCAGTGATATTGATCAGAAATACCCGGGCTTGCAGTGGTAAAATCAATATTGTTTACAGCGCTATCGTCAGGCAATTGATGCCATTTAAAAAAATCAAACAGCGGTTTCCAGTCCACGCTCTGGTTACCAAACCAATGCTCACCTCCGGGGTATTCATAATAACTAAAATCTGCATGAAACCCGCCAAGTACCTGGCGCATTTGCCTTGCATAATTTACCGAAACAACTTTATCAGAGTCGCCATGCAAAATATAAACACCGAAAGCTTTGTAATTATGCGCAAGCTCTATCACATCACTCTGGTTGCTTGCCCCGCAAAAGTATTTGCTCCATTGCACTCTTGCTGCTGTCAGGAATAGCGCCATCTGCTGAGCCGTAACCTTTTAAAGTCGGATAGCCGGAACAGGCGCCAATCGCAGCCCACTTGTCAGGATAGGTGGCGCCGAGAAACCATGTACCGTGGCCACCCATAGAATGGCCCGTTAAATAAATATGTTTTGGATCGGGGTTGAATTCTTTTTTGGCAATGTTTAAAACTTCCAGTGCATCGAGCCTTCCCCAATCTTCCCAGTTAAACCCACGGGGACGCCTATTCGTAGCTGCAACTAATGTTCCCCAATCTTTAGCTTGATAAGCTCTTGCCTGGCCAATGGCTTCAACACCTGCCCCATGAACTGATAAGAACAGCGCCTGTCCTGCTTTCGGAGCTGGGGATTGCGGCGTTACTGCATAGTATTGCAAGCTTCCATCAATGTCGCTGGTAAAAGTTTCACTGTAATGATCAGAAGGTTCAACTGCTTCAATGCCTATTGTTTTTTCATCCAAAACTTTATCTTTTTGCAAAAGTGTTAAGGCGCATTCATATTTATCTTTCTTTGAAATATTTTCTGCATTAAAATCAAAGGCGACTTTTCTTGAAGACATTGCGGGTATAGATGGAACAGGCGTAAGCATTTCTTTTCCCTCAATACTACTTTTTATTTAAGCTCCTTTTAAATCTTTCCCGGAAGTATTCAGAATTACAATGGCGCCATGCAGGTCATTATTTTTTTGCGTAAGAACAACGAAAGGAAGTGTTGGGTCTTCCGGATTAATGCTAATATCTTTTTTTGGAAAAATAAGGCTAGCTATGGTTTGAAAGCCTCCACGCACATACAATTCATTCAATCCTTTTTTTAATTGAACAAGAATGTACAACCAGCCTGAACCATAAGGATCACCCGTATGAAGTTGCCCATTGAAAATAAAAAGCTGTTGCCTTTGATATTTAATAATGCAGCCTGGTCTTTATCTGAGCTATAAGTAAGATAAGTATAATTCCCCCGAAACCTTCTGCGGTTGCCTCTTTCGGGTCTTGTTGCAGGCCTTAATCTATTGAGGCTATCTGCCACAACGCTTTGCCAGGTAAGTTTTTCACCGTCTTCATCCTCGCCAAAAGTTTCACCTTCTGCTGGCTTTTGCAATGCGTTTATATAAAGTTTATAAGCCAGTAAATCTGTTGTAATTGCTTCACGGCCGTATTGCCCAGGAGCATCTACCATCAATCCCTTTTTAAAATAAATCGTATCCTGGCAGACAGAAGTAATTGAGTAAAAAGGAAAAAGAAGTAGTAAGGCAAATCTTCTTTTATTCATGGCTAAAGAATTTATTAAATGCTACAAGAATTCAAGCTATGCCAAAATGAATAATTTTAAAAAAAATAATTGCCTCTTTGCTAATTCCAGGATAATTTTTTGAAATGAGAAACCAGATGATTTTACCAGATAAAATGTTTCTATATTTTTGTATTAACCGTTTTGACTTTTATGAAGGCGATATTTTACAAAGGATTATCGGAATTATCAAATCCTTCGACTTATCCCGAAAATCTTAAAATATATTTGTTTAATTAAAATTAAAAGTGGGCAGATACGTCTTACTTATAAAGGATATGTTTTTACAAAAAAACACTAAGAATACCTTGCGTAGTATTTACCAATTAAACTAATGAATAAGAAGCCTTCTATTCTTCATTTGCTGAAACCGTATCTCGGTATTATTTCGTTGTTAATTTTATTTACACTTTTTAGCAATGGTATCAACCTTTTGATCCCCAAACTTATTTCTAAAACGATAGATGCTTTTACTGTCGGCAACTTTTCATTTAAGCCGGTTATCATCCAGTTTAGTGTAGCTGTTGTTGCCATCTTTATATTTAGTTATTTGCAAAGTATTATTCAAACGTATGCATCTGAAAAAGTTGCGAGGGACTTAAGAACAAAGTTGGCCGATAAAATTTCAAAACAATCTTATGCCTTTATTGAACAGGCAAATCCCTCGAAACTATTGACCAATCTCACTGCAGATGTTGACTCAATAAAACTGTTTATTTCGCAAGCTATTGCTTCTATAGTTTCTTCTTTATTTATCATCGTTGGCGCCAGTATATTGATGATAACTATCAATT
>JALYYM010000741.1 GCA_030946565.1 Bacteroidota bacterium
CATCGCCTTATGCTGCCGATGACCTTATTACCATTGCGGCAGAAGAGCAGGGGGAATACCTGACTGCTAAGAAAACCATTCCTCAAATGGAAAAGACAATCAGTACCATAAAACGCAATATGGAAAAGGCCGCACGTGACCTCGACTTTATGGAGGCTGCAAGATTGCGTGATGAAATGTTCAGGGTGCAGAAAGAGCTGCAAGCGATGCAATAACTACACTTTTTTGATAGCCTGGATTTGCAAATCTACCCGGTTTTGTAAGAACGGTAAATTTCATTCTTGTCAGCTGCGTGCTGAATTTGCAATAATTAATAACATCTATTGTTTCATTTATTCATCAATTGCTACTCGCCACCGCATATTTTTTAGCGCACATTTTATTGGAATGTTTATTGGAAAGGTGTGTATAAAAAAAGATATAATGAAATCAGCAACCTATTATAAACAACAAGCAGCAAAGACGGCAGAAAAACAAAAAAAGATACAGGACCAGGTTTCAAAAGCCGATAAAAATAGTGCTTCAAAAAAGAAAGAAAAGCCCATGCAGGCAGGTGCAAGAAAATACCCGGAGACACCCGTCGCAAGGCAACATCTTACAAAGCCCGGCCTTGAAAAAAACATGGAAGTAAAGCCCATGTACGATGCCCCTTACTACAAAGGCTCGGGTAAATTGCAGGATATGATTGCGATCATTACCGGCGGTGATTCCGGTATTGGAAGATCAGTCGCGGTGCTCTTTGCAAGAGAGGGAGCCGATGTGGCGATTGTTTACCTCAATGAACATCCCGATGCAGAAGAGACAAAAAAGATGGTAGAGGAAGAAGGCAGGTCATGTATATTAATTCCCGGCGATGTATCGGATAAAAATTTTTGTAAGCTCGCTGTGAAGAAAACAATTGATACGTTTGGCAAATTAAATGTACTCGTTAATAATGCCGCTTTCCAGCTTCACGTCATGGAATTTGAAGATCTGACTGAAGAGCATTTTGACACCACGATAAAAACCAACCTTTACGGATATTTTCACATGGCACATGCAGCCGTTCCTTTTATGAGTTACGGCAGTGCTATTGTAAATACCGGTTCCGTTACGGGCATCATGGGCAATAAAGATCTGCTTGATTATTCACTTACAAAAGGCGGCATTCATGCTTTTACCCGTTCGCTAGGTACGCACTTAATTCCAAAAGGAATACGTGTAAATGCGGTGGCGCCGGGCCCCGTGTGGACACCGTTGAATCCTGCGGATAAAAACAAAAAAGCAATTGCAAAGTTTGGCGGCGATACTCCCATGAAGCGGCCTGCACAGCCGGAAGAAATTGCACCTGCTTACGTATTCCTTGCCTCTCCTCAATGCTCCAGTTATATTACCGGTGAGATTTTGCCTGTTATTGGCGGTTATAGCGGGGGATAAGTGTCCCTATTAGCGCTTATTATGATTAGATATTTACAATTCGCAGCTTCCTTTAGGTCGCTATGAAATTTTGGTTAACCAACCCAATTTGAACATGGAAGGAAGATGTATTTGCCGTGGGTTTATTTTATAAATCCTGGCCTTGGCTGGTCGTGTTTGGTTGACATTTGTGATCGCATTGTTAAGTTGCAGCTCACTTATCAATTGTTCTTTTACTATCTTATCACAAATCATTGCAATTTTACAAGCCTTTTCAAAATCGGTGTGCATTGCATAACTATCAAGTATAGGCGGAATGTCTTTATATTCCGGGAATACCTGGTATTTTTTTACAAAATAAAATGCATCGCCATTTACTGTTCTCACATAAGCTGAGTAAATATTTTCCATGTTAAAATGTTTTTTGAGGTGAAACCGTAATAACAGTTTTTACATGAATAGTGGAATATACTCTTTAGGTATACGAAATCAGTAATTCAAAGGATGGAAATTATTAAATGAAATTAATCCGTAACGGTACTTCAGAGGAAATGGCGAAAGGGGATGTGTGTAAGTCGAACAAATGTAAAGCTTTTTATGTGGCGATGCAAATGCTCTTGGTTTAATAAAAAATAGCTTTCAAATATTGGGCCATTCCTCATAATTCACTCCTCAAAAACGCCGACTTCGCCTTTACCATCTTTTTATAAACCGGGCAACTCTCAATATGTGCCCCTGGTAAATAGCCGGTGCTCATTAAAAATTCATTCACAATTTCACCGCCGGTAAAGCGAAAAGTATTTTTAAAAATC
>JALYYM010000754.1 GCA_030946565.1 Bacteroidota bacterium
AAAGGTGTGTGTAGTGAGTTAAGATGTGATAGCCAGCTTTAGAAGCAAGTAATAAAAAGCCCAACCTTTTTATATTTGGAAAATGAAAGTTCCTGCGGCGACCTTTTCGAAGAGAAGGTCAATTAGCTCTATTGGAAAAAGATTTTGAGATGACTTGCCTGTAATAAACATTGCAACCCACTTTCCTTTAAAAGAATTAGCAACGTTCACAGAAAGACTCGATCTAAGTTCCCCCTTCTCCATGGGAGCCCTTTGGGCGGGGGACAGGGGCTGGCCTTATTTCTTCTTCAACCCTGATAAAAAATTTTCAAGGGCGGAAACCATGCTGGGCATTTTGGCTTGAGGAGCAATAATCTCAGGATGCAAACCTGCTGCTATCACGGCTTTGCGGGTATTGTCACCGAAGGCGCCGATCATCATACCGTTCTGCTTAAACTCCGGGCAATTTTCCACAAAGCTTCTCACGCCAAGCGGCGTAAAAAAACAAATGATGTCGTAATTGTGTTTGGAAACAATTTCCTTTACATCCGTAGAAATAATTTTATATAAAACCGGTATTGCATATTCGCAGCCGTTGGAAATAAGCCAGTTGGTGATCTCACTATCAAATGATTCGGAGCAAGGATATAGAAAACTTTCCTGTTCTTTATATTTAGTGATTACGTCGAAGAGATTTTTATTTGTACCGTCTGCATAAAAAACTTTGCGCTTACGGTAAAGAATAAATTTTTGAAGATACAAAGCGACTGCCTCTGTAATGCAGAAATATTTCGTGTTTTGTGAAACTGTAATTTTTAATTCTTCGCATGTTCTGAAGAAGTGATCAATTGCATTACGACTGGTGAAGATGATGGCTGAGTATGCGGCTATTTCAATTTTTTGCTTACGAAATTCTTTAGCGGAGATTGGCTCAACTCTTATAAAGGGCTCGAAATTGAGGTTTACTTTGTATTTCCGCGCCATCTCAAAATAAGGAGATTTGTCATTTTCAGGCTTCGCTTGGGTAATGAGAATGTTCTGAATTTCCTTTATAGTTTTTGATTCGGGTGCAGTTTGTGTATCCATTTTCGAGTGAACGGGTGTTTTGTAAAGTTAGGTTTTTTTGAATGAAACTTAAACACAATATGTTATGCGCTTTCCTATTATTTTTTATAGCGCAGATAGTTACATTAAATAGTCAATAGTTATTTTATATAGCAGCAGTAAAGGAATAATTTCTGTAGCAGAAATATATATCAAAAAATGAAAAGCGTTCATGGGGAAGTTATACTCCAATACGCCATAGGTTTTTAAATACCTGGAGAGAAAGAATAACGATACGATAATTAAGGATACAGTTATAACGAGGTGCGTCCATGCAGATAGTGAAAAGGCAAGTATAATTATAAAGGGTACGAGCACAATTCCTGATATTTTGTTTACAAGGAATATTATGAAAATGTAACTATCTACTGTCTGCTGCATGCCGCTTAGCCATCCCATAAACTTGAGCATGCAATATTTTAGAAAATAAAGCGCCCCGATGCACACTATACAAAAAGGCAAAAGCAATTGACGGCTGACTAAAGTTTCAGAGTGTGAACCAGATGGTACGGAGTTATTAAAAAGTAACCAGGCAAAAATGCCGGCCGTTATTGTAAAAAAAATATTAAGTATAAAGGAAGGAAGCTTTGCCTGCAGCAACTGGTCGGTAAGCTGCGTTTGCCGGAGAGAGGTATTAAAAAAAACCCGGAAAAGATTGTTGAAATAGCCGCGGTAAAAAGTTTTAAAAATACCAAGAATTAATACCACTACGCATAGCATGTAAAATAAAAATTCCTTTCCCACAAAATTTTTCTTATCAGCAATTACATAAACAGGTGCATCTCTTACGTTGATGAATTTATTCGAAAGCAGTAAATCATTTACAGTTGATTGAAAGCTTTTAACCCTGGGCTGTAAAGCCATTTGCAATGTATCATTGGCAATCTTACCTGAATCTTTAAGATTTAAAAAAGAAGAATCTGTTTGTGGAGATAATGTGTCTGTTGCAGATTGAGCAAAGGTTGCTGCCGAATAACAGGTAACTATAATTACTATAAATAACCTTCGGCATCTAATCATCAATTTTACTTTCGCATTCATTGCATCAAAAATAGTTGATATAGCCAAAATGTATTTTGGAAGAATTTCGAATATCAAATTTTACATCATTTCTTTTTCCTACGGCGTAACTAAGATTTAGCAAACCCAGCTTCGTTTCAAATGCAAGCCCGATTCCGCCACTGATAAAATTGTTGGAATAACTGGTTGTGTTGAAATTTGTTTTGGTAAACCCGGCATCGGAGAAGCCAAAGAAATATGAGTTGATACCCACCAAATACCTGTATTCAGCAGTGAAAACAGCATACTGGTTTGCGTAAATGCTTTGTTCATCGAAACCCCGAAGCAATCTGTAGCCGCCGATTTGAAACAATTCATTCCTAAAAACCTGCGGTGTTTGAAACCAGCCAATACTTGCAGCAGTTTTTAACGTACTGCTTTTCGCAACGGGTATATAATGAGCTAAGGAAGCTATCACCCGTATGCGATAGCTTTTTAGTTTAATGGAATCGTATAACGTATTGAAATTATAAGCCGGGTCGCCGGGATCTTTCAGGTTTACTATGTCATTGTTTTTTGTAACTTTTTTAATACCTACGGTTCCGGTGATAGTCAGTTCGTTTCCTTTGCGCGGATTAAGCCGGTAATTAGTATTAATGAAATTATAATTTAAACCAAAGTTGCCAGAGCTTACATCTATGTTTGGAGGCAACATTCGTGTAAGCAACACACGGTTTGTATCCACGCCTCCGGAAAGCAAATAACTTCTTTCATTTTGATAAAATATTTTACCGGATTGATTAGCAGATAAAATGTATTGAAGTCCGATAATTGCATTCAATTGGAGATAAGATGAATCTCTTTTCAACAAATCAAAAGCAAAATCAATCCCAAAGGAAGAATTTAAAATATAAGGATGCTGGTAACCGATATTAAGCCTTGGCGATTGTGGCTGCAGCTCCTGCCAGTTGAGTAAAATATTTTCGCCCGCTCCTAAAGCATTCTTGAGGTCAAGGTGTACATCGCCGGTAAACTGGGACTTGCCGGTCGCATTATTTGCCGGTAAGAAGCCCACGAGTATATCTATTGCGCTGCTTTTTTTCTGCTGCAGGTAAAGGTTGAGCACCGAGCCCGTGCCAAGCATTGTAATGTCCCAGGGCTGTTGCTCCTGCAGGTAAGGAAGCTCTTGAATGCGTTTAGTTACGTCTTTAAATTTGGTATTATTATAAATGCTGCCCGGGCTTACGTCCAGGTAATGTTGAAGAAAGCTGTTTTTTATTTTCGCGTTTCCATACACCCTTATGCTATCTACATGATAAAGCGGCCCTTTTTCAACCGCCATGCTGCCCTTTATTTTATCACCTGAAAATTCGATATTTTTCAAATGAACTTCTGCAAATGGATAACCGTTGTTTTCATAATAATCAATTATTTTTTCCTGTTGTAGCTGCAAACGGGCAAAATCAATTTTTGAGTTTGCAAGTTTTTTATTCCAGCCTGTAGCATCTAACACTTTGGCATCTACACTGTCCGTGTTTATCTCTGCCCATTTAAATTGCCCGCCAAGGTATAGCTGTACTATCGCTGATGTAGAATCATAAATTACTGAATCAACCGAAGCAGCGGGAAACCCCTTGCCCAGGAGAATATTGTTGATAGAACTCACGTAGGTAGAAGCTGTTTCTTCATCATCAAAGATTGATTTGAGCCCGAGCTTCTCTATTTTAATGGAAGTATCTTTACCGACTGGCAGGTACTGAATTGTATAGTTTTTTTGGCTAAAACTTTTTATTGAAAACAAAAAAGTAAACAAGAAGATGAAGGCGAAAAACCTGCTGAAATATTTAATGTTTATTGTGGTCATTTTGATCATTCAAATCTAACTGAATTTCTGAAACCCAACGGCTGTGTTGATTCAGGGAACGTAAAACAAATTCTTTGGCCGGCATTTATATTCATATTCCTTTTTGTAAACAAGCTTGTAATTATTGCAACTTTCATTTTTCTACAACGCTCACTTTGAAAAAAGAAATGACTGAGGCACTGAACAAAGAAATTATTTTATCGGCCCCAACTTTCTTTAATGACGGCGACATAATCGAAACTATTTACTTTGGCGGTGGCACACCCAGCCTGCTAACTAAACGCGAGCTGGAAGAATTATTATTTACGATAA
>JALYYM010000002.1 GCA_030946565.1 Bacteroidota bacterium
TTTAGAATCATGCACCAGATAAAATTAGTGGTGAGGCCACCCCACAGCAGTACAACGTAAATAACATTGTTGCGAAAAAGAAATTCGCCTTGCCCGGGATGACCGGCTTTCCACGCATCATTGGCAACAACAGCCATTGACTGGCCTGCTTCCAAACCAAAATTAAAACAAGCGCTAAGCACACCGGATATAATTGACACTAACATACCAAGCCCAAACTTGTATTCTGTTTTTACTTTAAGGCCATGCGGATCAGTGATTGCACCAGCCATTTGTTTCTCTTTCATCATTCCCGCCTTTCCGCAAATGATGATACCCACCACACAAATCAGCAACCCGGCTAAAACAGTTAATCCCCAACTGGAACCCGTCATCATGCTAAATGTATCCTTGCCGGCTACCGGAGAATAATCATAATATATAGCTGGTATCAATGAACCAAACACCATGCACAATCCGAGTATGATGCTGCTGCCAAGTGCCACGCCAAGGTAGCGTACGCCCAGCCCGTAGGTCAGCCCGCCGATTCCCCACAGTAAGCCGAATAAGAAAGTATAGCAAAGAGTAGAAAATCCTGTTCCCCTGATGATCTCAGCAAAACCGGGAATGGTGAGCCACGCGGCCAGCGGCGGTACGATGAGCCAGGAAAACAACCCACCGACAATCCAATAATTTTCCCAATGCCAACCCTTAACTTTTTTAAAAGGAATATAAAAGCTGCCAGATGCAAATCCTCCAATGAAATGAAAGATGACTCCCAATATAACCTGCATTCGTATAGTTGAGCGGTGAGGAATAAAATTCGGCAATAAAAATAAAATAACAAAAATCGTTAATTGTCATGTACTGTCATGTTCCTGTATTTTACAGATTATTAAGAACCCAATTGCATTAAATATTCTTTTAATTTTACCCACGAATGACCTCAGAAAATATATACCAGTATCTTAATATAGATGAGCAATCTATAACGCCGAAATATTTACAAATTGCTAACGCCGTCCTGCACGCGGTGGAAATAAATGCTATATCGAAAGATTATTTATTACCCTCTATAAACGATTTGAGCTACGAGCTGGAAATTTCCAGAGACACCGCAGAGAAAGCGTTACGGTACCTTAAATCCTTAGGCGTAATAGGCTCTGTGCCGGGTAAGGGATATTTTATTGCCCGGACGGATTTTAAACAAACAAAAAAAGTTTTTTTATTATTCAATAAGCTAAGTGCTCATAAAAAAATAATTTATGATTCCATTGCCGGAAAACTGGGAGAACATTCCGCCATTGATTTTTTTATCTACAACAATAATTTTTCTCTTTTTAAAACCTTACTTCAAAACAGGAAAAACGACTACACGCATTACGTAATCATCCCGCACTTTTTAGAAGGTGGTGATAAAGCCTATGACATTATAAATGAAATCTCAGGCGGCCAGTTAATTTTATTAGACAAAGTAATTACCGGCATCAACAGGGACTATGGCGCAGTGTATGAAAATTTTGAGCAGGATATTTACAATGCCTTGAAAGAGGCGCTTCCTAACTTAAGTAAGTATCAAACTTTAAAAATTGTTTTCCCTGAATACACCTATCATCCCGAAGAAATTTTAAAAGGCTTTCACTCGTTTTGCAGTGAGTATGCTTTCAACCATAAAGTGGTCAATAATATTGCAGAGGAAACGGTGAATGAAGGCGAAGTTTTTATCAACCTGATGGAAGATGACCTTGTTGTGCTGCTCGAAAAAATACAAGGTACCAATCTGAAAGTTGGTAAGGATGTAGGTATTATTTCTTACAATGAAACTCCATGGAAGCCCTACATACTCGATGGCATTACTACCATCTCCACTGATTTTAAAAAGATGGGCGAGATGGTTGCCGATATGATTTTAAATAATGAGAAGCAACATATTGAGGTTCCATTTTCACTTACCTTACGAAATTCACTGTAAGAAAAATTACGTCATAGAAAAATTTTCCCGCACCAAACCTTGCACTCACAGGATTATTTTTCCTTCACAAAAAATACGGCACTTATTCTTCATAAGCTAATAGCAGCAAGCTTTCTGAGATTCTTATACAAATCTTTTTTGATAAACGTCGTCTCTTTTTTCAGAAGAGAAAGTTAGTTGCGCCCTACAGGGCAGGACGGTTCAATAATTTTTGATTTCTACTTTGCAATAGGTTTTGAAAAACTCATTACCGGTTTACGATTCTGCTTTTATAATTTTTATCAAACAAAAAAATTGCTTGTTATGTCACAAAAAAAATTACCATTTTTTAATTTTTTCATAATGATATTGGTTGCAATATTATTACCTGGTTTTACCCTCACCGTATTTGCCCAGCAAGGTAATACCGTGCGGGGAAGAATTACGGCGGCTGATAACTCACCTCTTGCAGGCGCCTCTGTAATAGTGAAGGGACAATCAACAGGAATTTCAACCGATGATAACGGTGACTTTTCTATCTCAGCTGCCAGGGGAGCCATTCTTGTAATTAGTAGTGTTGGCTACAATAACAAGGAAGTAAAAGTAAATTCTTCATCGGTAAATATTTCATTAGATAAATCAGATAACAGTTTATCGGATGTTGTAGTTATCGGTTATGGTACACAAAAGAAGACGGATCTTACTTCGGCCATTGCGTCCGTTAGTGGTAAAAAACTGGAAGGCATGCCTGTTCAAAATACCGAGTCTTTGCTACAGGGACAGGTGGCAGGGCTTACCGTAACAAGCAATGGTGGCGAGCCTGGCGATAATGGCCAAATCCGTATACGCGGCGTTGGTACTTTTGGGAACAACAATCCGCTATATGTCGTGGATGGCATACCCGTAAACAACGGGCTTAATTTTTTAAATCCTAATGACATCGAAAGCATCCAGGTGTTTAAAGATGCGGCTGCCGCTGCCATCTATGGAAACCGTGCTGCTAACGGAGTTGTTTATATCACTACAAAAAAAGGCCATAGCGGCAGAAGGCAAATATCTTTAGACGCCTATTATGGTTCTGCCCAAAATGGGAGAGTGCGCCGCATGGCAGATGCAAAGGAATTCTTCGATTATGTATCTCTTAAAAATGAAAACGGGCCGTTACAGGAATTATATAGTAAAGGCTATAAAACTGACTGGGTAGATGCCGTTACCCGTACCGGCCAATCGCAGAATTATAACCTGGCTGTAAAAGGTGGCAACGAAGACCACACCTATTTTACCAGCGTAAATTATTCTAAAGTGCTGGGCACACAAATCAGGTCAGACAATGAAAGGTTTACCGCCCGGTTGAATAGTACGCACAAATTATTTAACTGGTTTAGCTTTAATGAAAACCTTGACATCTCCAATGAAATACGCCACGGCAATAACGTTTATGGACAGGCACGCAATATTCCATCTATTGTACCTATCTATAAAACACAAGATGAAATTGATGCGCTGGCACCGGCCGATAGGGAGTTTAATCAATACTTCGACGTACCACAAGCAATTAACATTTTAAACAATCCCGTTGCCGGTTCTATGCGCAACAATGGCACTAACCATTGGTTGAGCTTATATGGAAATGCACAGGGAATTATTGACCTGGGAAAAATCGTTCCTCAATTAGCCGGCTTGAAATTTACATCAACGTTAGGCTTCGAAAGAATTGATAACGATTATCATTCTTTCTCTCCCATTTTTTCATTGGGCAATCGTGAATACTCTAACAAGACTGGCGTAAACGATAATTTTAATAAATATTTCCATTGGACTTTTAATAACTTTCTTTCGTATGATAAATCATTTGGAAAACACACCATAGGATTTACAGGAGGTACCGTTGCGGAGCAAGAAGATGGATATTGGTTTGGAGCAAGCGCCTCCACAGGTATTTCAAACGATCCTTACCTGCAAGTACTGGATGCCCAAACACTCGACAGGAATAATGGCGGTAGTGAATACCGCAGGGCTTATGCATCTTATGTAGGCCGTATAAATTATAATTATGATGACAGGTATTTGCTACAAGCGAGTATAAGAAGAGATGGCTCCTATCGCTTTGCTCCGAGCAAGCGCTGGGGTACATTTCCTTCGGTGGGGCTTGGTTGGAGAGTCTCCAACGAAAAATTCTTCAAAGACCTTCACCTGAAAAATATAAGTGATCTAAAATTCCGCGGAAGCTGGGGACAATTGGGTAATGAAAAAATACAAGCTGACTTCCCTTACCTCTCTCAAATTGCAGGCACGACTAATCGGGGCTATGTTCTTGGTGGCGTGGGTGGCGATAATTCAAGCAAAGTTTTTGTACAGGGATATGGCCCCACCAATGCGCCAAATCCTGATCTTACATGGGAAACAACATCGTCAACTAACCTTGGCGCTGACCTTGCATTGTTCAACAGTAAGGTTAAATTTAGTGTTGACTATTTCTCGCGTTATACAACCAATGTACTTTATCAAAAAACGCTGCCATTATATTCCGGCGTGCCTGCAGCCGATGGTATAGCGCCCGTTACGCAGTGGGTGAATGGCGCTGAAATAAAAACACGTGGCGTTGAATTCACTTTGAATTACAATAACAATATTGGAAAGCTTGGACTTGACTTAGGATTTATTTTTTCATCCTACAAAGCATCAGTGTATAAGTTAAATAGCAACATTCCTATACAGGTAAATGATGAACGTATTCCCACGGTGATACAAATGAAAGAAGGCGATCCGCTTGGCGCTTTTTATGGATACATCGTTGATGGCTTTTACAATACGCCCGCCGATCTTCTAAATAAAGATGGAAATGAAATACAACAAGGTGCGCAGGTAGGGGATTTTAAATTTCGTGATTTGAATGGCGATGGTATTGTGAATGATAAAGACAAATCAATTATTGGCAATCCTCAACCAAAATTCACTTACGCATTTAATTTGAACTTCAATTACGCAGGGTTTGATTTGCGTACTTTTTGGACGGGCGTTTATGGAAATAAAATCTATTCCATTGGAGATATTTATTTATCAGGCTGGGACCAGGGAGGACCGCAAAATATATGGGCGGATGTAGTTGCCAACTCATGGACACCCGAAAATACTAACGCTGTTTATCCGAAGGTGAGCGCCGGGGGTACGAAGAGAAATTTTGAAAAAGGGCCTGTCTCCCACAGCGTACAAAATGGATCTTACTTTAGGTTAAAAAACTTACAGTTCGGATATACTATCCCGTCAGCAAAGTTGAATAAGATCGGCATCTC
>JALYYM010000012.1 GCA_030946565.1 Bacteroidota bacterium
AATACTGGCTGATAAAAGTATTACCGTTATTTACGAAAGTAAAACTGCTCTTTAATAAAGCGCCTGTTGCTAAAATTGTTTCATCACTTCTGCAATCATAATTAAAGAAAGAAGGCGCCATCCCGCGTGAGCGGCGAATAATAATTTTTTGTTTTGAAAGCTTTGTAAATTGAATCACTGAATCATCCTGCGGAACAATAATTTCCCGGTTATTAGTAACAATAGAATCTGCAATCGCAGGAAGTGATCTCAATGCTTCTTCATCAGTATAAATTATTGAAGCGTCACTCACGTTCGCACTTGTAGCGATTAAAGGTTTACCAAATTTTTGTAAGACCAACTGAAACAGAGGCGTGAAAGGAAGCATAACGCCCAGTCTTGAAAGGCCGGGTGCGATTTCATTTGTACATAAATATTCTTTATTAGTGGCTTTGAAACTGATCAGCACTATTGGCGCAGCAATATCACTCAAAGCTTCTTCTTCACAGCTATCTATCTTAGCTAATTTCTTTATAAAAGCAATATCCGGAAACATCAATGCAAAAGGTTTGGATGGACGATGTTTTCTTTTCCTTAATGTTTTTATTGATTGCTCATTTTCCGCATCTGTTAATAATAAATATCCACCAATACCTTTTATAGCAATTATTTTTCCGGCCGCTAATTCTTTTATTACCCGGTTTATTATTGTTTCATTATTGCCATTTAATTTGTTGCCGGATGCATCAAACATTTCCATACTGACTGCACAGAAAGGGCATGAATTAGTTTGGGAATAATGACGCCTGTTTTGGGGACTATTATATTCTTCCTTACACGCTTCGCACATGATAAAAGAATCCATTGAAGTGTTTGGCCGGTCATAAGGCAATTCTTTTATAATAGAAAATCTCGGGCCACATTGAGTACAGGTTATAAAAGGATATTGATACCGGGGATTGTTAGGGTCTTTTAATTCAGCGCTGCAATTAGCACAGATTGCAAAATCCGGGGTAAGCATTAATCCCTGCTGTTCATGAGTTTCGCTTTCGACTATTTCAAAAGAATCATAGTTTGTGTAAGTTACTTTTTTGATTAAGTGATCAGTAATTCTTGACAAAGACGGAGCATCGGAAATAATATGCTTATAAAATTTTTGAGCAAGAATCTCTTCTGCATTGAATTGAAGGTGGACACCATCTGTCGTGTTATTTACCCACCCCTTTATTTTAAAATCTTTTGCAAGGTTGTATATAAAAGGCCTGAAACCTACGCCCTGCACTAAACCCCGGATATGTATATGGTACGTATTTAACTGCATTTTTCAAGAACAATAATTTAATTTTCCAGGTTTTAAATCATCTTCATTATTGCCAATTAAAGTTACTAAATGTTTCCACGCGCTTCAGGCCTTTAAAATAAAGAGTAAGTTATAAGAGAAAGAGAATACAATTTAGAAAATTTTTCCTAAATAAAATTTCTAATAAGTAGGTTAACCGATAGGCAAAAAAAATCAGGACGGGCCGATCTTTTTGAATTCGGCTTTACCACCTGAAGTAAAATATGGGTGTAAGAGATTCCATAAAAAGCTTTTGAAAAGCTTTTCCTGTGTTGGTTTGCTTCGGAGTATTTGCTGTGGAATACGATAATTAATACATAGCAATAAAGAATTCGCCAGCAAATCATACCCGCCCGGAGACTCTTCTTTTTTAATATTGCCGCAGGCAATATTTGCCGTAATTCTCTTACTAAGCTGCAAGAGCATCGTATTGCTAATGCGCTGCCACGCTTTTTTTATTTTTGGGTAAGTGCGTTCTATTTCCCAAAAATTATTAAGGTAAAATCCATTCTCTTTTTGGAACTTATACATTTGGGAGAAATATTTGTCAAATCCATCCAACCCTTCGTACACCTTCTCGCCTGAATGCAATGCTGAAAGCTCTTTTAGCAATTCGTTGTAAACTTCTTCAACAATTACCTCTTTATTTTTATAATGATAAGCAAGGTTGCCAATGCTAATGCCCGAATAATCTGCAAGTTGCTGAAGACGCACGTTTGCAATACCCTGTTCAAAAAACAGCTTCTCCGAAACTTTCAATATCCGTTGCTTGGTAGTTAACATCTAATATTCACGATTTATATCCTGGCTAAATATTAGAAAAGGATGCCGTAAAAATAATATGCATTTTTTAAAATAGAAAATATTTTCTAAAATTAAATTAGTAAAACACAGAAGATATATAATGCACCATTCATAATTTACGCTGCCTCTGCACTGCCGGTAAATGAATTAAGTGTTCCAGGCTTTATACATCCTGCCAGGGCTTGCAGGAATACTTTAGTTCTCTCTAAAAGGAACTATGACAAAGCCTGGTCAAGATCACTTAAAATATCTTCTACATTTTCTATCCCAACACTCATGCGAATAAGGCCGTCGGTTATACCATATTTCTCCCGCTTTTCTTTAGGCACGCCGTAATGCGTCATGGATGCCGGATGGCTTAGCAATGTATCACACGTGCCCAAAGAAACTGCTCTTACGCACATTTGTAATTTGTTTATAAAATTAATACCTGCCTGTAATCCACCTTTCATATCAAAGCTTAACATTGCGCCCGGGTGCTTCATCTGTTTTTGCCCCGTTGCATAATCAGGATGAGAAGCAAGGCCCAAATAATTTACTTTGCTCACGGCAGCATGATTATTTAAAAAATCAGCCACAGCTACTGCATTACTGCAGTGCCTTTCCATTCTTACTTCCAAAGTTTTCATTCCCTGCGAAAGAAGAAATGCGTCAAATGAATTGCTGTTTCCGCCAAGTAACCTATGGACTTTAGTCATTCTCGTTTCCATGTGCTCAATATCTTTTCCCACCAAAGCGCCGCCAATTGCGGTTCCGTGGCCGTTTAAAAATTTGGTGGTGGAATGAAAAACATAGTCTACCTCATATTTAAAAGGCTGTTGCAAATATGGCGTTGCGAAAGTATTGTCAACCGCAACGATTAAATCATGTTGCTTACCAAGTTTGCTTAGCATGTCAATATCCACGCATTGTATCGTGGGATTGGCGGGCGTTTCCAGGTAAAGCATTTTTATTTTATCATCATTGTTAATTGCTTCTCCGGCCTTATTTAAATCTCTCAGGTCAACAATAATTACTTCGATACCTAAGCCAGGCAATACTTTTTCCATAAGTTCCTGTGTACCGCCATACAAAGAAAAATGAGATAAAATTTTATCGCCGCTTTTTAAATTACCCAGCATTAACGACGTGAGTGCGGCCATGCCACTCG
>JALYYM010000018.1 GCA_030946565.1 Bacteroidota bacterium
GAAAAGTAGTACTGGCTTCTGCCTGCCAGCCCGTGTTTATGACACCGGTAATGGTGAACTTTCAGGTACCCGGAGAAGAAAATCCGGGCTTCCAGTTTGTAGATGGTGGCATGCGTGAATATGTGGGAGTTGAAATGGCCATTAATGCAGGCGCCGGAGAAATTTTTACCATTATACTTTCCTCACGAAACGCGGAAATAGATAAGCAGGAGTTCAAAACAATTTTCCCAATACTGCAACAAACCATGGATATTTTTCTAACGGACGTGGCTGCCAACGACCTGGTTATTCCATTTCAATATAATGACGCATTGAAGTATATTGACGCAGTAAAAAAGAAAATGCAAAGCGAAGGCATAAGCACTGATGATATAAACCGCTATTTTACTATACAGGGAGTAGATAATCCTTTTGAAAATAAAGTCCCGCTGTTGATTCATATCATACAGCCAGATAGCCCGTTGGGCGGCGGCCCCGGCGGCCTTGACTTTATACCTGCTGATATGAAAGCGATGCTGGCTACAGGTGAATTGTCTGCTGAAAATTTTGTAGCCTCGTTAAACCCCGGAGAGGTAGATTGGGCATAAATTTTATTAAAATCAAATTTTTTTCGTGAACGGAAAATGGAATAATTGCAAAGCATCACACTAGATAATTTTGATACATAAGAAAGTTATGTATATTTGAAATTATGAAAAAATCCTCGTTATATAAAGGATGCCTTGAACCAATAATCATGCAGTTGTTGAAAGACAATGGCCGCATGTATGGATTCGAGATAACACAAAAAGTAAAATCAATAACCAAAGGAGAACTTACCATAACCGAAGGAGCTCTATATCCATTACTCCACCGGCTGGAAGCGGACGGAATTCTGGAAGCTAGCACGGAAAATATTGGCAATAGAATAAGAAAGTATTATTCATTAACTAGAAAAGGGAAAAAGGAAACCGCAGGCTCAATGAAAGAGATTAGAAGTTTTGTAGCAACATTGGAAATCTTCTTCAATCCAAAACTTGCATAAATGTTTACAAAAGATCAGATAGAATATTTATTTGCTTTTTGCAGGAAGCACTCCGTTCATTATTATGACGTGCAGGTAGAATTGGTAGACCATTTGGCCAATGCTGTAGAACATGAAATGCAAAATGACAGTAAGATAACTTTTGAAAAAGCGGTGGAAAAAGTTCATAGAAGTTTCGGCTTTAGCGGATTTGCACCATTAGTTGCTGAGAAGATGAAACTTACTAAAAAGCAAAATAAAAGATTATTTTGGTCTCTATTCAAAAGCCAGTTTGAATGGCCTAAAATACTGGCTTTTTTTATTTTAACCTTTACATTTGCCAGCATACTTTCCCATGAAGTTATTAATATAAAACATTTTATATTTTTGATATTTTGTGCCGGAGCCATTACACTATCATTTGCTTGTTTAAGGTTTCATTATTTCGCAAAAAAGACGGAAAAAAAATTTTTGTTAATAGATTTTTCGCACGTAACCTGGTTACTTTTTTTGCCTCTTAATTTGGTCAATATAATCGGCTTCTCCCATGCGATATCTGTTATTTCCAAAGTGCCGGTTACAATTTTAATTCCCTGTGTAAGTGTTTTTATGTCTCTATACATTATTGTCTTTGCTGCTGCCATGCAAACGCTTTCTGCTTTAAAAAAAACTTTGTATAAAACATATCCTGAAGTGTTTAAGTTAGCGGAGTGAGTCTTTATATTGTAAAACCAATAATCATTTTAGGGTAGTATGCCGAACCCTATAAACTATACAACAACTTTATTCGTTATTAACCCTATCTATAAAACAATGTATTTTTACACAATAATTTTCTGATATGGATATTACCCCGGGGCCTTTACTAAAAGCAATTGACTCACCCAACGACTTAAAAAAATTAACTCGCAGCCAATTACCGGAGCTTTGTGATGAGCTGCGACAATATATCGTGGACGTTGTAAGTGTTCATGGTGGCCACTTTGGTGCGAGTCTTGGTGTGGTTGAGCTTACGGTGGCGCTGCATTATGTGTTCAATACTCCTTACGATCAACTGGTGTGGGATGTTGGCCACCAGGCTTATGGCCATAAAATATTAACCGGCCGGAGAGATAATTTCATCACCAATAGAAAATATAAAGGCTTAAGTGGTTTTCCTAAAAGAACAGAAAGTGAGTACGATAGCTTTGGAGTAGGCCACTCTTCCACTTCGATATCGGCTGCGTTAGGTATGGCAATGGCATCGCATTACAAAGGTGAAGATGACCGGCAGCATGTAGCAATCATTGGCGATGGCGCTATGACCACGGGTATGGCTTTTGAAGCATTGAACCATGCCGGCATTGAGAAAAGTAATTTGCTGATTATTCTCAATGATAACTGCATGAGCATTGATCCCAACGTAGGTGCTTTAAAGGAATACCTCACGGATATTACCACTTCTCAAACATATAATAAGCTTCGGGATGACTTCTGGAAAGCACTTGGTAAATTACCGGCGAAAAGCTTTTCACGCAAAATGGTTTCAAAACTGGAAGCTGGATTAAAAGGCCTTTTAAGTAACAGCAGTAATCTTTTTGAAGCTTTGAATCTGCGGTACTTCGGCCCGATTGATGGGCACAACATCACCAAGCTTGTAGATACTTTAAAAGATATCAAAGATATTCCCGGCCCTAAACTGTTGCATATAAAAACTGTAAAGGGAAAAGGGTATAGCCTGGCAGAAAAAGACCAAACTATATGGCATGCAC
>JALYYM010000040.1 GCA_030946565.1 Bacteroidota bacterium
AGGGCACGCATATCTGGCATTTCTCCCACATAATGCCCGGCGCTAAAATTGGAAATAATTGCAATCTTGGGCAAAATATTTTTGTAGATAATAACGCGGTGATTGGGAATGGTGTAAAAATTCAAAATAACGTTTCAGTTTATAATAGCGTGACGGTAGAAGATGATGTGTTCATCGGCCCCTCAGTTACTTTCACGAACGTGATCAATCCTAGAGCTTTTGTTGAGAGAAAGCACGAGTTCAAAAAGACATTGATTAAAAAAGGTGCATCCATCGGTGCGAATGCTACCATTATGTGCGGCATTGAAATAGGCGAATATTCTATGGTTGGAGCAGGAGCAGTTATTACAAAAAATGTCCCTCCTTATATGCTGGTTCTTGGAAATCCGGGTCGTGTCATTAGTAAAGTTTCAGAGGATGGAATTATTGATGAGAATCCGGCAAAAGGGCTTTAGAAAAAATTTAAAGTTTATAATAAAAAACAATCATCATTTCAGATCTGAAGGGTCATCATTTTGGTAGCAATTAAAAAACAATGCAAGTTAAAAGCTCCGGAGGAGCGACATTTTTTAAAATGCTTTAATTGCAAATAATATCCCCGAAGTATTTTTGCACTCTTATAAAAAATAAATGGATCATAAAATATTAATCACCGGCGGCGCAGGGTTTATAGGTTCACATCTTACAAGGCTGTTTGTAAACAAGTATCCCAATTATTCAGTAGTAAATCTCGATAAGCTTACCTACGCTGGTAATCTTGAAAACTTAAAAGATATTGAGCATGCATCCAACTATAATTTCATCAAAGGTGATATTGAAGATGCAGGACTTTTAAAAAAGCTATTTCAAAAATACCAATTTACCGGAGTGCTGCATTGCGCTGCTGAAAGCCATGTTGACCGATCTATTACCGATCCTTTAGCTTTTGTGAAAACGAATGTACTAGGCACCGTTACTCTATTGCAGGCAGCAAAAGATACATGGAAAGATGATTATACGGGAAAATTATTTTACCACATTTCTACCGATGAAGTCTATGGTAGCCTTGGTGACGAAGGTTTTTTTATGGAAGAAACTGCTTATGATCCGCGCAGCCCTTACTCTGCGTCAAAGGCTTCTTCCGATCATTTTGTAAGCGCATACCATCACACATATAACTTACCGGTTATTATTTCTAATTGTTCCAACAATTACGGGCCTTATCATTTTCCCGAAAAATTAATTCCGCTTTGTATTAATAATATCATCAACAGCAAGCCTCTGCCGATTTATGGCAAGGGCGAAAATGTGCGTGACTGGCTTTTTGTAGAAGATCATGTAAGAGCGATTGATACAATATTTCACAATGGAAGGCCGGGCGGGACTTATAATATCGGTGGCCACAATGAATGGAAAAATATTGACATCATAAAGGAACTTTGCAGGCAAATGGATGAGAAGCTCAAACGTGAAAAAGGTACTTCAGAAAAGCTCATCACCTTTGTAAAAGACCGTGCAGGCCATGACTTGCGCTATGCAATAGACGCTACCAAATTAAGAAATGAATTGGGCTGGCAACCATCTTTACAGTTTGAAGAAGGATTATCAAAAACAATAGACTGGTACCTGGATAACGGCGAATGGCTCAATGATGTTACAAGCGGCGCATATAGGAGCTATTATGATAAACAATATAGTGAGTAGGTTGTTTTAAAAGAAATATAATTACATGAGAGGAATTGTACTGGCAGGTGGCAGCGGCACAAGATTATACCCGATAACTATGGGAATAAGCAAGCAATTAATGCCTATCTATGATAAGCCGATGATATATTATCCTTTAAGCACGTTAATGCTCGCAGGTATTAAAGAGATACTCATCATTACTACGCCCGAAGACCAGGGGCAATTCAAGCGTTTATTGGGAGATGGAAAACAATGGGGCTGTAGCTTCCAATACGAAGTGCAGGAAAAACCAAATGGCCTTGCGCAGGCATTTGTTATTGGTGAAAAATTTATTGGTGAAGATGCGGTAGCGTTGGTTTTGGGAGATAATATTTTTTATGGAAGCGGCTTCTCGCATCTGTTGCAAAAATCTGCAAATCCTGATGGCGCC
>JALYYM010000052.1 GCA_030946565.1 Bacteroidota bacterium
CCTTCAATTGTTTCAAAGGAATTACCCTGTCTTTGTAAACACTTTCCAGCGAGTTGTTGACTGTATTTAAATTACTCAGCCCATAAATTCCTATAGTTAATATTATAAACGAGGTAACGAAAACGAGCGTGTAAAGCTTCGTGGAAATTTTTATGTCTTTCATGTGTTGTATTGGAATTATTTTTTAGGAAATGAATCAGAATCTTTCATAGCTGTCATCAAGCACATCTTTGCCATTCATGTTTATATTAATACCGCCATAGCCATTTACATAAGATGATTTAGTTTTTTTTGCAACAGGTTTATTTTGATTGTTGCCATTGAGATAAGAATGATTAACGTTCACCGGTATGCCCCTGCTTCTTACTTTTGATTTTATGTCGCTACCAATATCGAAGCTTATTACTTCTTTCAATTGTTCTGCCTGGCTTGATAATTCTTCTGAGCTTGCAGCCATCTCTTCAGACGTAGCGGCATTCTGTTGTATTACCTGGTTCAGTTGCTGAATCGCTTTATTTACTTCATTAGCGCCGGTATTTTGCTCAATGCTTGAGATGCTTATTTCCTGCACGAGCTTCGAAGTTTTTTGAATTTCCGGAACTATTTCTTCCAAAAGTTTTCCTGATTTTTCAGCTACCATCACACCAGCTTTCGAGAGATTATTAATTTCCAAAGCGGCCACCTGTGAGCGCTCGGCAAGCTTGCGTACTTCAGACGCCACCACCGCAAAACCTTTTCCGTAATCTCCGGCACGGGCCGCTTCCACAGCAGCATTCAGCGCCAATAAATTTGTTTGCCTGGCGATATCACCGATTATAGAAATTCGTTCTGCGATTTCCTTCATTGATTGCACGGTATGTGTTACGGCTTTACTTCCTTCCACAATATCTGCGGCTACTTTTGTTGCAATCTTTTCAGTCTGCAAAGCATTGTCAGTGTTCTGCTGAATGATCGAGGCAATTTCTTCCATGGATGAGGAAACCTCTTCGGCTGACGCGGCCTGCTCTGTAGCACCTTCAGACATTTGCTGTGATGAAGAACTCATTTGAGTGCTGGCGGAAGAAATATTATCAGATGCCGTTTGTACGAATGCAATCAGCTCTTTTAGTTTTGAAACAATGTTGGTAATATTTCTGATGATAAAAAATGATATAACAAGCCCCAATAATATTCCCGAAATTATAAGAATATAAAAGTTGTTTCGGGCTTCATTATAAACTAGATTTGATTGTTTGTATTCATCCTGGGCAACTTTTAATTGTACATCGGAAAGGTCTTTAAGCTTAGCAGTGATCGGGTCTATTTTTGCATACAACTCATGCTTTGTAAAAGCGGCGAGAGCCACGGTATCGCCTGATTCTATTATATGGTCGAGTGATTCAATGGACTCGTTTGCATCATCCATTAATTGTTTTATATCCACTACGAGTTCTTTTTCTTCGGCCTGCCAATCAGTAGTTGCATAAGCTTTCCAACTTTGCTCTATGGCTTCTTTGGCTTTCCTTATATTTTTTCTACCTGTTTCCAGGCTTATATTTCCGTTTCTCATTTTATGCGTGGCATCTACAATGTCTACGGCATATAAGTCGGAAATCGTTTTTAGCTCAGTTAATGGTATTACACTCTCCTTATAAACTGTTTCAACGGAATTATTTACTTCGTTCAAATTACGTTCGCCATATATCCCAATTATGCCGATGATTGAAGACATAATAATCACGAGGATCAAAAGCTTGGTGGAGACTTTAATGTTTTTCATGGTCTGTTTGCGTTAGCTTACTGGATTACTTTTTGGTATTGAGTGTTATTTTTTAATCTGGATTCATTTTAATTTTCAACTTCCATCACGGCGATTTCTTCCGCAGAGAAAACCTTATCTATGTTTAATATCATGATAAAGTCTTCGTCAATTTTTCCAATGCCATTTATGAAATCTTCCCTGTAAATGGCGCCCATACTCAATGATGGCTGAATGGCTTCTTCGGGAATGTCTATTACTTTTTGCACTGAGTCCACAATAGCTCCAACAAGTAATGATTCGTTCGCCGAATTTATATTCAACACGATGATGCAGGTATCAATGGTAAAATCCTCTTGCGGCATGCAAAATTTATTTCGGGTATCTATTACCGGTAGTATGTTGCCTCTAAGGTTTATTACTCCTTTCATAAACGAGGGCGACTTGGGAATTTTAGTAATAGGTTTCACCTCGAGGATCTCAAGGACTTTGCTTACGTTAATTGCAAAAAGCTCCTCATCGAGCTTAAATGTCAGGTACGATTCAGTATGTGGTGTCATTAACATGAGTAAACACTTTTTTTATTCAAAAATTGCTCTGTTACATTATTTGTATCAAGCACTAAAGCTATTTTCCCATTTCCCAATATAGTTGCGCCGGAAATGTTGTTCATTTGCAGAAAATATTTTCCCAGCGGCTTTAGCACTGCCTGGAATTTTCCTACAACCCGGTCAACGATTAACCCTACTTTTTTTTCATCATAATAAATAATTACAATTTCGCGGGAAGAGCTAAAGTTTTCCGTGCCATCAAATTCTTCGCTTAAACTTATAAAAGGTATTTGCTCACCATCGAGCACAATCAGGTTATTAAATCTATTCAATTGCCGGTCAGATGAAACTTCGTAGCAACGCTCAACTGCTGAGAGAGGAATCACAAAATCGGCATCGTTAATTTTTACAAGCAGCCCATCAATAATGGAAACCGTAATGGGAAGCTTTATCGTGATCCTGGTGCCAATTTTTACTTCGGAATTTATTTTTATTTGTCCACGTATTTCGCTGATCTTTCTTTTTACAACATCCATCCCAACACCTCTGCCGGAGATGCCGCTTACCTGCTCGGCTGTTGAGAAGCCCGGTAAAAAAATTAGGTTCAGAATTTCTTTATCAGATAAAATATCGTCGTCATTTATTATACCTTTTGAAATCGCTTTTCTTTTTATTTTTTCAGGATCAATTCCTTTTCCATCGTCCTGAATTTCTATATAGACATTCGTACCTGCACAATACGCTTTAAATAAAATCTTGCCGTGCTTAGCTTTGCCGGCTTGTAATCGTACAGCAGGATCTTCAATGCCATGATCAATGCTGTTTCTTAATAAATGCATTAATGGATCTGATAGCCCTTCCATTATATTTTTATCAAGCTCGGTCTCGGTTCCATCAGTTATAAACTCTATTTCTTTATTTAACTCAGCAGCCAAATCTCTTACGAGACGATGAAAAGGAGTTACCATATTTTCAATGGGAACAAGGCACATGCTAAAAGCATTGTCTCTTAAACGTGTCGAAATTTTTTCAAAGTTTTCTGATACCGCCAACAATTCAGCCTGTGGATTTTGTTCCGTAAGCGTTGCCAGTTTTGCCTGCAAAGTCATTAACTCACTTACAAGGTTCATCAGGCTATCCAATCTTCCGGAAGGCACCCTTATGCTTGATATCACTTGCTTTTTATTTATAATTGCCGGCATCTCCTTATCTGCATAAGGCGGAGTTTTTTTATTTTCCGGCTCGTTTATTTCAGCAGTATTAGATGCCGGGTTTTTGGGGCTGCTCTTTTCTGCAACCTCTTTTATTTCCAGGGTGCATTTATGTTCAACAAATTCAAATACATCGCGTATGCGATATTCATCAGCAGACGTTTTAATAGAAATATTCCATGAAATATAGCATTGATGAACTTCATAATTTTCAAGCAGTGGAACATCGCCGGTGATGGCATTTACCTCGCATTCCCCTAATTGGCGCAAATCATTCAGTACCGTTAATGGGTCGCTGCCATTGAGAAAAAAGTTATCGCCAGGTGCAAAGAGTATGTTGTAATTTTTCAAACCAATTTCAGCAGGGAGCGTGTCTTCATGAAGACTTGGCGTTAAGTAATTAACTAAAGAGCTCGTTGCTGCACCATTAATTAACTGGATAACTTTTTCAGAAAGTTCTTCATGTGTTTTTTTTTCTTTCTCGTTTAAAGAACTGCCGTTATTCACCAATGATGATAAATGATCTAATGCCGAAAAACTTACATTCAATATTTGTTTCGAAATTTTCATTTCGCCGCTGCGAACCAAATCATAAACCGACTCAAGGTGGTGCGTGAAATCAGCGATTAGTTTAAACCCAAACATTGAGCTATTTCCTTTGAGTGTATGCATGTTTCGAAAAACATCTTCTATTAAAGCCGGGTCGCTATAATTATTTTCCATCGAAAGCAAAGATTTCTCTATGCCTTCTATAAGTTCTATTGCTTCCTCTTTATATTTTACCTGGAACAATTCCATTAGTTGAGCAGTTTTTGTATTACAG
>JALYYM010000093.1 GCA_030946565.1 Bacteroidota bacterium
GATTTTGAAAAAACAAAATCAACTATCAATGAAGGCATCTACATGCGTGGCTATAATTTTTGGATTCTCATTTGCTCGACCGTTCTTTCTGATATTGGCCTGGACGTAAATTCGGCTGCCGTTATTATTGGAGCGATGCTTATATCGCCACTCATGTCTCCTATATTAGGCGTGGGCTTTTCATTAGCGATACATGATAGAAAAGTATTACTGCAATCACTAAAAAATCTTACAACGGCTGTACTGATAAGCCTCGGAGTTTCTATTATTTATTTCTATTTATCGCCATTAGGCCAGCCAACCCCGGAGCTCGAAGCCCGAACTTTTCCTACTTTGCTGGATGTGTTGATTGCATTATTTGGTGGTATTGCAGGTATTGTTTCTATCTCACGGCAACAGCAAACAAATGCCATTCCGGGTGTGGCAATAGCTACGGCTTTAATGCCGCCACTATGCACCGCGGGGTTTGGTATTGGCACTTATAACTGGAATTATTTTTTTGGCGCCTTTTATTTATTTTTTATCAATGCTGTATTTATAAGCATGGCTACTTACCTTATTGCGAGGTACCTGCGGTTCCCTGAGAAAAAATTTATTAACCGGAAAATTGCGGTGCAATACCGTACGTGGTTTATAATAATAAGCATGATCGCTTTAACGCCAAGCATTTATTTTTTGTATTCTGTTTACAGAAAAGAATTAATTAAAACAGATATAAATGACCTGGTGATAAATCGCATAAAAAAAGAGGGCAATGAAATACTTAAGTGGGAAATAGCCGAAAGCGATACAGCGACATTTATCAAAGCATATTACTCCGGAAAACAATTAAGCGATAGTTTATTAAAAAATATTGACAGCAGCTTGCATGGTCATAAATTGAACGCTTATTATCTGCTGCCACTGAGGGTAAACCTTACTAAGGCTGAAGTAAGCCAGCTAAGTGCAGATATGACAAGAAAAATTATAGATGAAATGCACCTGCAGGAAATGAAAGACCAGCTTAAGTTTTTAAATCCTGCAGATACATTGTCTTTCACACAAATTTTTAAAGAAACTAAAATTGCCTTCCCCTTTATCGATACAATTTCCCATGGGTGGATGATGTACCCTGATACATCGCGGGCTGTTGATACTTTCCCCATTGTTTTTTATAAAACGCTTTCTCCGATAAACCAGGAAAAGACCGATCAATTGTATAGCTACCTGCGGGAAAGATTTGCAAGAGATACTGTTGTTCTGATAAAGAGATAGCGGACTAACGGTTAGCGTTAAACGATTGGAGGGGTATAACAAAATATGTTGTCAATAGATCCGCGCTTCATCTAAGTTATTTTAAATTTCTAATGCTAAGATTATCTTTCTAAATTGCCCGGATTTATATACTCCGTAATATTGTTCCGCAAAACCACATGAATATTTTCTAAAGAATTTAAAATGAATGACAAAATAAATATTTTAAAAACAGAAGTACTTTCTGATAGCCATTACATACTTAAGAAGGTTACCTACGAATATTTGGATAGTAACGAAGAATGGCAAACACAAAGTCACGAAGTGTTTGAAAGAGGAAACGGAGCTGCTATACTGCTTTATAACCCGGCGAAGAAAACCGTAATCCTCACTAAACAATTCCGGCTGCCGTCTTTTATAAATGGCAATAGCAATGGCATGTTGGTTGAAGTATGTGCAGGATTATTGGATGATGAAAGCCCTGAAGATGGGATAAAGCGTGAGACAGAAGAAGAGACCGGTTATAAAATAAAGGAAGTGCGCAGAGTGTTTAAGGCCTACACATCGCCTGGCGCAGTTACAGAAATTTTATATTTTTTTATCGCCGAGTATACTGACGATATGAAGGTGAGCGAAGGTGGCGGGCTTGCACACGAGCATGAAAATATTGAGGTGATAGAGAAGCCCATCAACGACGCAATGAAGATGATTGAAGAAGGAGAAATTATGGATGCTAAAACGATAATGTTGCTGCAATATGTAAAGTTGCATG
>JALYYM010000098.1 GCA_030946565.1 Bacteroidota bacterium
AAATCCATACGACAAAGCAATAGCGATTGCAAAAGAAAATAACATTTCGAAAAATACTCATTTTACAAATCATAGAAAAGACATCTTTAATGTGATTTCGGGATTGGATATTGTTACTGCGTGTTACAACTTATACGCTGTTGGCCGCCCCGGCTTTGAAGCGGCAGCCGTTGGCAGACCGGTAATTGTAAACGAAGGTCATACGGGCAAAAGCTCCGTAGTAATAAATAATCATACCGGCTTAAGCGTTCCACGGGAAAATCCGGAGGCCCTCGCGGCAGCGATATTACTGCTGGCTAAAAATAAGGAGTTGAGAATTTCCATGGGACAAAATGGAATAGAACATGCCAGACAAAACTTTGACGCAGAAAAAAATATTAAAAAAATTGAAGCGATTTACCAAAAGATTTTGAATGATGACTAAAGATGCTAATACGATAATATTATGCGGCGGTAAAATTAATTTTTCAAACTTGCCTATTAGTTCAAATACTAATAATTCCATGATTCCTGTAAATGGAAAACCGGTGATTAGCTGGATTATAGAAGATCTAATAAAAAAGAACTTTACTAAAGCCACCATAGTTCTCCTTGCCGAAAATCTGCATCTTAAAGAATTTTTGCAAAGGGCTTTTCAAAGCAGAATTAACCTTCAACTGGTGGAGCTTGTTTCTTCATCATCAATTCTACATTCGTTACAATTAGGTTTGCAGCATTGCAACGATAATTATCCTTCCCAGGTAATTTTAGGAGATACGTTACTGAAAGATCCTTTTGGAAAGGACCAGGACTTTGTGTACGTTCAGGAGGTGGAAGACAGTAAAAGATGGTGCATTGCCATAGCCGGTTTGAATGGAGAAATAATTACACTTCTTGATAAGCAGGATGAAATACCTAAACCTCATTTAGCTTTATGCGGCTATTACTATTTTAAGGAAACTTCGTTTTTAAAAGCTCAGTTGCATCTCACTCTGTCCCAAGGTAAAAAACAGATGAGCGATTTGCTATTAGCATATAAAACAAAATATAAGATAAAAGCGAAAAGAGCTTCCCAGTGGTTTGATTTTGGGAACATAGATAATCTAATTAATGCCAAACAGCGTTTGCTTCAGTCTCGTTATTTTAATGCTCTCTCAATAGATCCTATATTAAATACCATAACAAAAATTAGTGATTTTGATAAAAAGTTGCGCAACGAATTAAACTGGTACAAACAGCTTCCGGTTTCATTGCAGGTACTTGCTCCAAGAATAATAAGTGAAAAAGAAGTCGATGGAAAATTAAATCTTGTTCAGGAGTATTACGGCTATCCCACATTAGCAGAATTATACTTGTTTTCTGATTTAGGAATAGATAACTGGCGATCTATTTTTAAACGGTTACTAACGCTTCACCAAACATTTCAAACTTATCCCTACCCCCTAAGCAAGAATTCTTTACAAAATATTTATCTGGAGAAAACAAATAGCCGGGTAGCAGAGCTTTGTGTTGACCCATATTGGGAAAATATGTTCAGTAAAGAGGAAATTGTTTTTAATGAAATTAGACTCCAAAACTTCGGAACACTTCGTGTAAAATTAAATCAGGCGGTAGCCAACCTCATTAAGACAACTAAGGGTTGCATAATCCACGGGGATTTTTGTTTCTCTAATATTCTTTATGATCTCAATAATCAAATTATCCGGCTGATTGACCCCAGGGGAAGTTTTGGAGAAACGGGCATTTATGGGGATCCCAGGTACGATATGGCTAAACTACGTCATAGTATTGCTGGTAATTATGATTATATAGTATCTGATTTGTTTGAAATATCAGAAACAAGTAGCGGTTTTGAAGGAGTGATATTTGTGGATCAGGATCATGAAAAATTAATAATCGAATTTGATAACATACTTAAAGATTTCAATTATCGCCCCGAAGAAATTACATTGATAGAAGGCTTATTATTTATTTCTATGCTGCCGCTGCACCGGGATAAACCAGCAAGACAAAAGATGATGTATATAAAAGGATTACAATTACTTAATAAAACTTTATGCGAATAGTTATTGATTTAGACGGAACCATTTGTCCTATAAAAGAAAAAGACGGGAAGTACGATGAGCTTACTCCATTACCGGGCGCTATTGAAAAAATAAATGAATTAAAAAATGCAGGGCATTACATTATCATTTTAACTGCCCGTAACATGGCAACACAGGGAAGCAATGTAGGCAAGGTTATGAAGAATATTGGGAAAATCACCCTTGACTGGCTTGAAAAATACGAAGTGCAGTATGATGAGATTTATTTCGGCAAGCCTAATGCCCACGTATATATTGACGACCGGGCTTTGCGCTTTTCTGAGTGGAAGGATGTTGATCAGAGTTTGCTGAACAAAATTGCCAAAGAAAAATGACCGTGGTAGTTCCAATGGCTGGCAGAGGCTCAAGGTATGGCGAGAAAGGCTACAATATTCCTAAGCCTCTAATCGAAATCGAAGGGAAGCAAATGTTTCTTTGGGCGCTTGAAAGCCTCGCTAATATCGCATACGAAAAAATAATTTTCATCGCTCTCAAACAACATGAGCAACAGTTTACCATTAGTAAATTATTAAATGAGAATCTTAAAAAATCATTTCAACTGGTTTTGATAGACGAAGTAACCGAAGGTCAATTATGCACTGTTCTCAAAGCAAAAGAATTTATTAATAAGGATGATGATTTATTAATTATTGCATCAGATACCTTAATAAGGAGCAACATCGGCAAGGATATACAAAACAAGGACGGACAGACAAAGGGAATTATTTCAGTTATTAATTTACCTGGAGACAGATGGAGCTTTGCTAAAGCTGATAAAAACGGATCAGTAAGCGAAGTAGCCGAAAAGGTTCGTATTTCAGACCATGCAAGCACCGGAATTTATTATTTTTCGAAAGCAGGCGACTTTTTTTACGAAGGTGAGATGATTATTAAAAGCCAGGAAAAAACAAAAGGTGAGTATTATATAATACCTGTTTACCAAAAATTCATAGAAAAAAAAGAAAAAGTAAAAATATCAATAGCTGATGAGATGTGGGATATGGGAACACCAGAGGCCAAAGAAATATTTGAGAATCATTTGAGGCTGCATTCCTGATCCGGTTTTAAGCACAAACTTAAATTTTCTTTAGTGTTGAACATTTAGTTTTAGCAAGTGTAAAAGTAACCTATTGCTAAAATTAACGAGTACAATAAAAACCGATTTCCCTTAAATTTAAAATGTAAAATGAAAGGCAAAGATTTAACTGACGTTCAACATCATTTTGGGTTTGGCAAAAACTGGTATGATTTCAAAAATACAATTGATGAAGAGAGCATAAATAAAGCAAGGGAAAATTTAGAAAAATTAATTACCAAAGAAGAAATTAAGGGCAAAACTTTCTTAGATATAGGTTCAGGTTCAGGAATTCATAGCCTGGCGGCCTTGTTGAATGGAGCGGCTTATGTTTATTCAATTGATATTGATGATCATTCAGTATTCGCCACCGAAGCCACTATTAAGAATTTTTACAAAGGCAATAACTACCATGTCGGGAAGAGAAGCATTTTTGACAAGGGAATCGAAAATTTAGAAAAATTTGATATTGTATATTCATGGGGCGTGTTGCACCATACGGGGCTAATGCACAAGGCGATTGATATAGCAGCTGATTTAGTAGCAAGTGACGGAAAGCTAATTCTGGCCTTATATAGTAAAACCTTACTTTGTAGGGTATGGAAAGTAGAAAAAAAGTATTATACGATGGCGCCGGAATGGATAAAAAAATCAATGAGAGCTATTTTTAAATTTATAGTAAGATTAGATTTGGCAAGAAAAGGCAAAAACTACAAGGAGTTTATTTTTAACTATAAAAATAAAAGAGGAATGTCATTTAATCATGATGTTCACGATTGGTTAGGCGGTTATCCGTATGAGTCTATAACTGAAAAAACACTTACTACTTTACTCCGGGATAAGGGATTTGAGGTGATGCGCTTAATCCCTTATGAAGGAAAGATCGGGTTCTTGGGCACCGGTTGTTTTGAAGTTACCTACAAATTAACCAGGAATCGTGCACATTAGATTTTCGATATGTATTCCTAATTATAATTATGCAAACTATATAGGAGAGACCATTGAAAGTGTTTTAAATCAAACATACCAGGAATTTACAATTGTTATCGTTGATAATGCATCAACAGATAATTCGTGGGAAATCATTCAATCCTATGCCGCTACCGATGATAGAATTATAACTTATAGGAACGAGTATAATGTTGGTTTTGCTCCTAATTTAGATAAAGCGGCTCAAAAGGCTCCAGATGATTTTATTATCATGCTATCGGCAGACGATACCATGAAACCAATAGCTCTGGAGCAATACGCCAGCATTCTATCCATGAACAATATCAATTCTAAATTTTTGTTATTAGCCTCAGCAACTGATATAATTGACAGTGATGGAATTATCACCGGTACTTATAACAAAAATCACTTTCATAAAATTCCTGATCGGGGAAAGTATAAGAATTTATTTAAGGATAGTGCCATAAGCGATTACGATGGATTAGCCATCTTCAATTATGTTTTTCCGAAATTCAAAGTGCCGGGCCCCTTCAATGCAACCCTATATTCTAAAGAGCTGTATGAAAAAGTTGGCGGATATGCCAGTGTGAATTTAATTGGCCCTGACAGCCATTTTGCATATAAATGCTTATTAAGCGGAGCTGAGCTAATTTTTATTGATAAGCCGCTATTTAATTATAGAATTCATACCAGTGGCCAGTTAAAAACTTCTTCAAAAAATAAGAATATAAATGTGTTAATTGACAGATACATTTTTAGTAATGCTTATACTGACAAGCAATTAAGTGCAACCGGTATAACCAGACTGCAATTCATAAATTCCACCATCGATGTGGATATCATAAATGGGGGTTTACGAGAACTGAAAGATGGAAATTGGCTATATGCATTCAGGCATTTCATGTTCGGCTTCGCTGCCTATCCCCAGGTTGCAATTAAACATAAAAAAATCTATGGGCTTTTATTATTACTGATGTTGGGCCCCTTAGGAACGTTAATACTTAGAGCCGTTTATAATCAAAAAAGAAGACGCCAATAAAGTAAATGTTTAGGAATAAAATAATCTTTAATACTATTATTTCTATCCTGGTATGCAGCATGTTGGTAAGCGACCCTTTTTTACAAAAAAATTTTCCTGGGGTGTCCCAGGGAATTTTAGCGCTTCCTTTTTTAGTTTTTAGTTTTTTGGATTATAAATTTTTTAGAAATAATGTTTTTATACGGGCGTCGGCGATATATGGTTCAATAATATTGATTTTATTTATCCTTTCAGGAGCAGAATCGTACGTCTTATTTTCCAATACTTTCGGCACAGTTTTGTTTGGTTTAAGCGTTTTTAATTCAAAATACATTGACAGAGTATTTCAAAAAAGCGCAGTATTAATATTGATAGGCTGTTCAATTATTGGGTTAAGCTTTTATTTTAATCTATGGGAAATTGATGTACTCACCAGGAGATATACATTTATCGATCACAATCAAAATACCCTGGCCCAACTATTATGCATTGGAATTAGTTTCATTTTTTACTATTATCATTCCGCTAAAAGCTCAAAATATAAATTTGGTTATTTAATCCTAGTATCACTTTTGTCGA
>JALYYM010000101.1 GCA_030946565.1 Bacteroidota bacterium
CCCTCGGGATTTTTATAGTAGTTCAGTGAAGAAGGATGAATGAACCTGAATTTTTTCGCTTGGCAAGGTTTATAGTAAAACAGGCTAGTGTCAACAACATTCGGTACAACTACAAAGGGAATTTTCACAATCTCTTTATTAATTACTTCGCCCATTTTTTGTGTAACGGGTAAGAGCAAAGATGCATTTGACAACACCCTTCTCGTATAATTGCTGACCAAAAATCCGCTGTTGTAAATATTGACTTTTGCTTCTTTGAAATAGCCTGACCAATGCTCTGTTACAACGAAGGGAATGTTCCATTTCTTTTTTAAAGACAGCGCCAGCAGCCCTGCCTTCAATGCAACATGCACATGCACCAATGCAGGCTTTCCATTTTCTTTGATATAATTTTTTAAAATTTGCCTGTAAACTTTTTTATATTTTATTGATGAGATAAGCCGGTTGAGCAGACGGAATTTTGTTTTTGCCGGGTGATAAAAAACGATCGTTTCATGTAAATTATTTTTAGAAGAAGAACTAATCTTTACATCTTTTGTGATAATTCCTTCCTCATCTTTTTTTATATGAATAACAGTAATTTCATGAAAGCGGGATACAGCCTGCGCATGGCGTTGAATAAAATCACCGTCGTAGGGAGTTAACTCGTTAGGATACCAGCTTGCAAGCCAAAGAATATTTTGCTTCATTATAAATTATGCTGTATAAAAATTTTCATGCAAAACGCTAATCATTCAAATGTAAAGTAATTTGGCAAGCGTTATTTCCGCAGGGTATTGGTTGAAAAAATTCTTAAACAAACATGCCTTTACAGAAACAATTACAAAGAATATTTACTTAATATTACTTCCTGTGATTTCTCTAATTAAAAAAATATTAGCGCCACTTTTTGGTATTGATTTTTATCAAAAATATTTTAATAATTACATTGCCAGGAATTCAACCTTTCTTTTTTTTATTCACTGTTGCGGCATCGGCCTTGTTTTCTTTTCAAATTTTATTTTGGTAAAAGCTGCCGGGGCAGATAATTACGGCTCTTATATATATCTTTTCAACCTGGTTTATCTTTCGGTTAGCTTTTGTGTACTTGGCCTGGATACACTGCTTGTAAGAAAAACTGCAATCTATGTTGATACAAAAAAATATCCTGAATTTAAGGGGTTACTTTTTTTCGCATTCCGTATTATTTTACTGATGTCGCTGATTGTGGCGGCCTTGTTTAAACTAATAGCATCTTTCTCAAACGCCGGAAGTGTAATAGGAAAAATTGATTGGTTTGCCTTTGCCTTTTTTTCATTGTTTATGCTTGCTGTTACCACCCTTGCGCAGGTAGTGCTGCAAGGATTAAGAAAAATAGCCTGGAGCCAGGTGGGTGAGAAAATTTTCAGGCCTTTAATTTTAATAATACTTGTAGCAATTTTTTATTACGTGCAAAGAGCAATAAGCCTTGAAAAGATTCTTTGGATAAACGTTTCATCAATTGCCCTTACAATGTTTATCGCCTTAATTATTTGCGGGGAAGCAATAGGACAAAAATTAAAAAAGATAACTCCCCTCTATAATTCCAAACAATGGATGACCGCTTCTTTTACTTTTTTTATAGTGGATGTACTGTACAATTGTAATTCACGCATAAGTATTTTTTTATTGGGTATGTTTCAAAATCAAAGTAATATCGGCGTCTTTAACATTGCTATGCGGATAAGTGAAGTGATAAGCTTTTCATTGGTGATCGTGAACTTTGTGCTCTCTCCTGTTATCGCAAAGCTATATGCAAACGGTGAGACGGAAAGATTACAACAACTAATAACACGGTGTGCCAGGGTTACGCTGTTGATAGGTTCTTTGTTAATGCTTGGGGTAGTTTTTTTCAGGCGGGAAATTTTATTTCTCTTTGGCGAAAATTTTCTTTTGGGGCAAAATTCGCTGATCATATTATGTAGCGGCCAGCTCGTGAACATACTTTGCGGCTCGGTTGGGTTGCTGTTATTAATGACCGGGAATCAACGTTTTTCAATTTATAGTGTAGCAGCGGGAATAGCGATAAATTTGATTTTAAATCTTTTGCTCACACCAAAATATGGAATTACAGGTGCGGCGATAGCATCAGCCGGCAGCCTGGTTGTTTGGAATTTGATGTCCTATTTTTTTGTAAGAAAAAGATTACATATCCGCCCGACTGCATTTGGTTTTATATAAAAAAAACAAATTGAAAAGACCTGGTTTTTTTATCGTTGGCGCACCTAAATGCGGTACCACAGCAATGAATAATTATTTAGCGCAGCATCCTGCCGTGTTCATGGCAAAGAAGGAACTTCATTATTTTGGCTCCGACTTAAAAATTAAGGATAAAATATCTGAGGCTGAATATTTGCATTATTTTGAAAATGCAGGAGATGAAAAGATAATCGGGGAAGCATCAGTATGGTATTTGTTTTCAAAAAATGCAGCAAGAGAAATAAAAGATTTTTCGCCTGGGGCAAAAATATTAATAATGCTACGTGACCCTGTAGAGATGCTACATTCTTTACACAGCCAGCATCTTTTTAATGCCAACGAAGATGTGGGTGATTTTGAAAAGGCTATCGCGCTTGATGATAAAAGAAGAAGAGGAAAACACCTGGCGGATTCACTTGACTTTTTTGAGCTTCCTCTCTATCGCGATACTGCTATGTTTGCTGACCAGGTAAAAAGGTATCTTGATATATTTGGAAAGGAAAACGTTCATATTATTTTATACGAAGATTTTAAAGACGATACTAAAAAAGCCGTGGCTGAAACACTTGCATTCCTTGGGCTTAATGAAGAGACTAATATTAAGTTTAAGCGAATTAATCCTAATAAAAAAATCAAATTTCTACGACTGCACCGTATGCTTAAATATCCTTCTGCCGGCATGAAAAAGATAGCCAGGATAATTTTGCCGGTAAAAAAATTAAGACATGAATTGATGGTATTACTTTTTAAAATAAATACCCGGGAAACAAAAAGAAAAAAGATGGAAGAAAAAGTGAATAATGAATTAAGGATTTTTTTATCAGAAGATATAAAAAAGCTAAGCTTATTAATCAACCATGATTTGTCAAAATGGTTACCTTAAGAATAACGGATTTGATTTTAAAGTTTTTTTTGAGGTAATATTGAAGT
>JALYYM010000114.1 GCA_030946565.1 Bacteroidota bacterium
TGCTTACGGGAAACCGCGATAGCATCTATAGCATGGCGATAAAAGAAATAAAAGCAAACATTGCAGATATAAATGTGGACACAGCCTTCGTGCATACTGAAAACTTTTTCCTGCTGGATAAAGAAAGAATAGTGAGAGGTTGGTATAATGGATTTGATTCATCAGCTCAAAAAAAACTAGTCAGGGACATCCCTTTATTAATGCTCGAAAAAGACAGGCACCGGACCTTTGGGCAATTCGTGAAAGAGCTCTTTGAAAGAGCCTGATTTAATAAATCAGAAAAATTTGTAAGAAAAAAATGGAAAAGTTTGTGAGTGAAAAGCTTCCAGCGCCAATGCTGGATCGCAATGATAAAAAAGCTGCGATATTAATTTGGATAGTTTCCATTATTGTGTTTGCAGCCGTGGCATTGTTGGCAGAAATAAAAATCAATGTGAGCCTGCCTTTTAACGCTCACCTTTTCGCGACAGCCAATGCTATTATAAACTCTTTTGTTGCGCTACTATTAGTCGCTGCGCTTCTTGCGGTAAAATCACGGAAATTTATTTTGCATAAAAATATAATGCTTGTTGCTATAACGCTGTCGTTACTTTTTTTACTCTCTTACATTTGCCATCACCTGCTAAGCGGCGATACAAAATATGGTGACCTTAATCATGATGGGATATTAAGTGCTGATGAGAAATCACTTGCCGGAAACATGCGGTATGTTTATTATTTTATTTTGATAACACACATTCCGCTTGCCGGAATTATTCTCCCTTTTATTTTATTTACTGCTTACAGGGCGCTTACCGCCGATTACATGCGACACATGAAGCTTGCAAGAATTACCTGGCCAATCTGGTTTTATGTAGCGGTGACTGGGGTGATCGTGTATTTGATGATCAGGCCGTATTATAGTTGAGCGAAATTTTCTCCTAACAGTCTGTCTTATTACCCCTTTAGGGAATAGGGGTGAATGGGGAATCACTCACTAAATATATCCGCAAACTCCTGGTCCCACTTGCCGGTTTTACCATACTCCACAACACGCCCAACTTCTTTCCCATCTTTCATTACAATTATTGTAGGAACGTTTGTTATGTGGTAATCATCAGCATAAGTGCCCAGTGTTTTCTTATTTCTATCAACGGCATAAATAGTAATGCGGTCATCCGGAAAGCCGCTTGCCTCCTGTATCTTAAAAAATTTTGGTAATACGAAATGTGTATCCTCGCACCAGGTTCCTCCAAAGATTACAATGTTCACATTATCTTTATTTTTACGCATGCCTTCTACAGCGGCGGCATTAGGTACAGGGTAAATCTTTTGGCTTTCTGCATACCAGGTATAAGCAGGATTATTTTCTAAATCGCTTTTAGTAATCTCGCCCTTTAATATTTTTTCATTGTTGTGGGTGGAGTCAATAAGCGTTTCATATTGCGACTGCGCCGTTGAGGCAAATGAAAAAAGAAATAGTAAGCAACCTGTTATTAAAAAGTTTTTCATAGTACGGTTATAAATTGTTTTTTAATTCTAATAAAAATAATTTTATTTTCTCCAAAGATTCTATCATCTCATGCTTTTCACCGGCAGCCTTATTGTTCTTCAAAAATTCTTTCGCGCCTTCTATTGTATATTTTCTTTCGCGAAGCAAGTGATAAATCATCTTAAGGTTCTTCACGTCCTCGGGCCTGAAATACCTGTCGCCTTTCTTATTTTTCCTGGGCTTCAATATATCAAATTCATTTTCCCAATACCTTATCAACGAGGTGTTTTCTTTAAACATTGTGGCTACATCACCAATTGAATAGTATTGTTTTTGAAAAAGAATTTCGTCTTCAGGAATTTCAATTGAGCCTGTTTCAACATTCATTTCTTTCAGGCTTTTTCTTCCCCTTTTTTGCTTTGGATTTTTCTGGCTTACCAACATAGTTTTCTCCTCTTTCATCTTCTCTGGCGAGTCGTCAAACTGAAATGTTATTTGTGATAATGCCATTTTTAATCAAGGCTTTTAGCGCTGCCTGTAGATGCTATTTTTAATAACCTGTCAAATTGCTCAGGTGTAAGATCATTGTAAAAGAAATAAACCGGGTCTACCTCCTGGCCGTTAATATGCACTTCGTAATGGCAATGTGGTCCCGTACTTTTGCCAGTGCTTCCTACCCAACCAATCACTTCTCCCCGCTTCACTTTTTGGCCCACTCTTGCTTTCACTTTTACCATGTGCCCATATAAGGTTTGATAGCCATACCCGTGATTTATCACCACTTTATTTCCATAACCATCTTCCGAGAATCCTGCTTCTGCTATAGTTCCGTTGCCTGTCGCATATACCGGTGTACCCTGTGGTGCTGTAAAGTCAAGGCCTTTATGCATTTTCGGCGTGCCGTATACAGGGTCAATTCTCATGCCAAAACCCGAGGCTATCCTATCAAGGTCACGATTACTAACGGGCTGTATCGCAGGGATACTCGCTAATTTTTCTCCCTGATTTTTTATAAGTTTCTCAATGCCATTATAGCTTGCAAACTGGTAAGTGATCCTGGCATTAATATTATTCAACGTTTTGGCAAGTTCGTTACCAAGTTCTTCATCATTAATAGCTGCGACCTTACGCACTTCATTTTTCTCCTCAGTAAGCTTTGCCCTTGCGCTGTCGGGTAAAGGGTTGGCTTCAAAAATAGAGCGGTAAACCTGGTTGTCTCTTTGCTCAAGCATGGCCATTTCCTGCTGCAGGGTTTTTGCCTGAGATGCCAGCATATCATAGTTCTGCTTCATTTTATTATACCGGGCCTCAGCAAGCTTTAGCTGCGGAGAAGGAATAAATCTAAACGCCAAAGAAACAAGAATAAAAGCCGTAACCATTGCCGCTGCCATAAATCCAAAAAAGCGCAACAGCTTTACTCGAAGAGGCGTTACAAGCTTTTCGTACCGTAAAGTATTTGTGTTATAGTAGTATTTAATTTTTTTCATCCGAAAAAATGCGGCTCGATATTATTACTAACGTTCTATGAATGTAAGCTATTTGTAAATGAAGCCAAACCCAATACCTTTGCCGTTTTCAAATTTGATTATAGCGGGCAAAGATAGCCACCACGCCAATAATCCAATATTGAAAGGGATATTATAAAAATTCATTAACAATATGATGCAGAGCG
>JALYYM010000117.1 GCA_030946565.1 Bacteroidota bacterium
AGATGTTCTTCGCCATCGTATAGGTCTTACCTACGAAGCAGAAGCAGAAAATGTAAATGTGGAAATGATAATAGCCGAAGTTTTGAAAGTAGTGAATGTTCCGTGACGAACATGTACGAAGTACGATGTGTGATGTACGATGTGTGATGTACGATGTTTAATAACACATGTATAAGAAACAAAGAAAGTATTAAATTCCGAACTAATAATCCACGTCCCTCTTCCCTTCGGGAAGATGGGTTGGGGTGAGGGGCTTCATGTTAACAACCGCAGAAATAGTAAAAAAAGTAAAAGAGCTGGAGATCATCAGTAAGAAGATCACCACGCACTTATTTACGGGCGAGTATCACTCAGCTTTTAAAGGCAAAGGAATGAGCTTTAGAGAAGTGCGTGAATATTATCATGGTGACGACATTCGTTTTATTGATTGGAATGTGAGCGCACGATTTTCACATCCGTTTACCAAAGTATTCGAAGAGGAAAGAGAGCTTACCGTTATATTGTTGGTGGATGTAAGCGCCAGCGCATTGTTTGGTACGCTAAGCCAAACCAAGCGGGACCTTATCACAGAGATAGGCGCGGTGCTTACTTTTAGCGCTATTAATAATAATGATAAAGTCGGCGTTATTTTTTTTAGTGATAAAGTTGAAAAATATATTCCGCCGAAGCAGGGAAGGCAACATGCGTTATACATCGTTAGAGAGCTACTAACGGCTGAGCCTAAACGCACCGGAACAAATTTGAATGAAGCGCTGAATTTCTTTTCCCGCTCTAATAAGCAAAAAAGCATTGCCTTTATAATGAGTGATTTTATAGATGAAAAATATGAAGACAAATTGCGGGTAATGGGAAGCCGTCATGACGTGATCGGGCTCAAGATCTATGATAAAATGGATATGACGCTTCCTGATATCGGGATGCTGAAAGTGGAAGACCTGGAGACGGGCGATACGCAATGGCTGAATACTTCAGATGCGATGGTGCGGCATGCTTACCAGCAAAATTTTATGCAGCAAAGTGCACAATGCAAAACCATTTTCAAAAAGACTGGCGCAGACCTTTTGCATATTCGTACCGATGAAGATTACGTAAAGATTTTGCAGCAGTTTTTTTTAAGAAGAAAATAAAGTGAAAGAAAAGGATTTGTTTAAAAGCGTTTGTCATACAAGGTTAGGTAGCGTATTGTTACTTGCTTTTACCCTTCTATCTGCACCAAATATTTTCGCACAGCTTCCCCAGGTAAGAACTTCTGTAAATAAAAATAATATTTTAATCGGCGAGCAATTTCAATTTAAAATTGAAACCTCCATGCCTGATAATTCCTACAGCCTTAGCTGGTTTTCTGTGCCCGATAGTTTTGGAAATTTTGTAGTAGTAAGTAAAAATAAAATCGATTCCATTGTTGGCAATGGCACCCTGCAATTCAGCCAGGTAATAATACTTACCAGCTTCGATTCCGGAAGGCAGGTAATACCACCACTCAACCTTTCAGCAGATCCGCTTGCCGGAGATACCACCTATAATTTATTCACTGATACCATACCCATCAATGTTTCATTTTCGCCATTGGATAGCGTGAAAACTTTTCATGATATTAAATCCATCATCGAAGTAAAAAAGGTAATTCCCTGGTGGGTTTGGTTGCTGGTTGCTCTTGGCGTATTGATCATTATTTTCTTAATAATATTTCTTATTAAAATATTTAAAAAGAAAAAAGAACTGCCCGGCCTTTTGCCTTCAAAGCTGGCTCCGTATGATGAAGCAATGAAAGCTTTGGACGATTTAGAAAAGGAACAATTGCTTCAAAAGAGTGAACCCGATAACTATCGGGTGAAAGAATACCACACGCGGCTTACAACAATTTATAAACGCTACATTACAAGGAAAACAAATTTTAATAAACTGCACCTTACTTCAGATGAACTCCTTATGGATCTTGATGCTTATGGCATTGGTAAAGACAATGTATCAACCTTTGCAAACTGCCTGCGCATGAGCAACGCCGTGAAGTTTGCCAAATACATTCCCCCGCAAAGTGAAAGTGAAAAATGCCTGGACGAAGTAAGGGTAACGATTAAACAAATTAATAATTACTTCCAAACTAAAACAGCAAGTGGTATTTGATTATTTAAATAATATAACTTTTGCGCAGCCGCTTTTCTTTATACTGTTTGCGATTATCCCGGTACTTATTTACCTGAAGTTTGCAAGAGGTAAAAAGCAGTTTGCTGCATTGCCTGTTTCTACGATCAGGGGTTTGGCGAAGCATGGCTCATGGAAAAATTCGTTGATAAACCTTCCATTTCTTTTGCGGTTGCTTGCTTTAAGCTGCATCATCATTGCGCTTGCAAGGCCGCAGCTTAAATTTGATGAGCAGGAATCGGAAGGAGAAGGCGTGGATATAATTTTGTGTATTGATGTAAGCGGCAGCATGACCGCCCAGGACTTTTCGCCAAACAGGATGGAAGCCGCAAAAGCCGTTGCTGAAAATTTTGTTGATCATCGTACGAGCGACCGGATTGGTATCGTAATTTTTTCAGGAGAGAGTTTTACGCAATGCCCGCTCACTACAGATCATTATGTATTGAAAGCACAGATAGAACAAATACGCAACGGCCTACTTGAAGATGGTACTGCTATTGGTTCAGGCCTGGCTACCAGTGTAGACCGGCTAAGAAGCAGCAAGGCCAAAAGTAAAGTCGTTATTCTTCTTACAGATGGTATTAATAATGGCGGCCTTATTGATCCTGCAACGGCGAAAGAGATTGCCAAAACATTCAAAGTAAAAGTTTATACCATAGGTGTGGGTACTGATGGCTATGCCGCTACGCCAATTAATACACCGCTGGGCATAGTGATGCAAAATGAAAAGGTAGCCATTGATGAAAAGCTGCTGCAAAATATTGCTACTGAAACCGGCGGCAAATATTTCAGGGCAACAGATAATAAAAGCCTTGAAAATATCTACAACGAAATAGATCATCTTGAAAAATCAAAAGTGCAGATAACTACTTTTCATCGCTCTACAGAAAAATTTTATCCGTTCGTATTTGCCGCTATGGCATTGCTGCTTTTAGAGATATTATTGCGCTATACCGTTTTAAAAAAATTTCCGTAAGCAGGCTTGCAATCGGGTATTTCAAATGCCGTTCTCGATTAAGGTTGCCAACCTTTGAGATGGAGTTTTTAAATCTGAAATAATTCATTGAAGGTTGGCAACCTTGCGACATTTTTAAATGCATCCTTGTAATCTTATTCTTGTATCAATCTGCTAAATTGCATTTATGAACGGCTTTGTATATAAATCAACCGGTACTTGGTACCAGGTGAGAGATGATAATGGCGACATGATAAATGCCCGCATTAAAGGGAAATTTAAGATTGATAATATCACTTCTACTAACCCGCTGGCTGTTGGCGATAAAGTAGATTTTGATAAGGAAGAAAATGAAGACGGCTTTATGATCATCAACAATATTTATCCGCGCAAAAATTATATCACACGGCAATCTCCCCACAATAAACACCAGCATCACATCATAGCATCTAACCTCGATCAGAGCCTGCTTTTTGCTACGCTGAAAGATCCAAAAACTTCCCGCGGGTTTATCGACAGGTTTCTCGTGGCTTCCGAAGCCTATCATGTACCGGCAATACTTGTTTTTAATAAAGTGGATGTTTATAAAAAAAAGGAACTTGAAAAGCTGGATCAATTCTCACTAGAGTATGAGCGTGCAGGCTATAAAATTTTGCCGATGAGTATCATGGAGAATAAAGGAGTAGATGATGTAATAGATCTTCTAAAAAATAAAACAACATTACTTAGCGGCCATTCGGGCGTTGGCAAATCTTCTTTCGTCAATTATATATTTCCGGGCATTACACTTAAAACACAAGATGTAAGCGGCTGGAGCGGCAAAGGGTTGCACACCACTAC